>JBAQEN010000719.1:0-3926 GCA_049286765.1 Methylococcaceae bacterium | reverse complement strand
CGCTGGCAGCCTTGTCATTATTTTTGCGGACCAATTCAGACCATTCCTCCGGCACTTTACCGCCCAGCCAGGTCTTCTTGCCGATCGTGTCCAGGATAAACCGCAAGCGTCTGGTTTCATCCTTCGTGCCGCCTTCTTCCAAATCCTCAACGACTTTGGAATCAACCCGCACGGTTACTTCTTCACCCGGTTGATTTCTAAACCAGGGCGGCGCCGCGCCATAACCACCCGCATCATTGGCCAGCCAGTTAAAAACTTCGGCTGCCACTTTGGTATCCCGGCATACGACGATAAATACCGGCGGCACCGGATGCAATTCGCCCTGACTGTCTTGTTGCCATTGCAAGAAACGTTCATGCCAATCTTGAGCCAGCGTTGTAATCGGCGCCGAGGCGTAGGTCATGACTATTTGCGGATTCATTGTGGTGTCATGACCATCTTTTTCGGCCATTTCCTCAACCCAGCGCCAAACATTGAAATAAGTCGCTTCGTTGGCGCCGGTAATATCACGTGTCGGCAACTGGGGGATTTTCACCAATCCGGATTCAATCGCATCCAGCAGACCAAAATCCGATACGACCCACGGAAACGGTTTGCCCACTTCATTGCCTGAACCCTGGATATAAAAAGGCGTGGCCGAAAGATCGACGCACAGATGGATGCCTTTTTTCTTTCCGCCAGCCAATTTGTTGATTCTATCCAAACCTTCAATCCAGATTGTCGCTTCCTTGGCATTCTTTTTAGCCAGCGTAGCATCTTCTTCCAGGTCGACAATGTTATCACTGTCGTTGTCGCCGCGACGATAGGCATGATGCGCTTCATCATTGAATACCAGCCAATACGGGCTACGGCCTTTGCCGGTACCCAGTTCCTGACGTATACGTTTAAACCAGGCTCTATCGGATTCAAAATACTTTGTTTCGATCCGTTCGTCCTTGCGTCCGGCGTTAATGACGACTTCAGTCGCATCGCCGGTTTTGACCACTTTGGCGGAATCGCCATTGACGCTGTTAGCTTCCTTCTTTGCGAGTTTGTGCCAATTGGCAATCATCACTTCGCCGCGCCTGAGTTCCTCCATGCGATGCACCGGCACCAATTGCCGGGTGCGGTACAAACTCAAATCGCCCAAGGCAGGGTTCAATTCCTGTAAACGTTCGCGTATCGTCACGTTCGGGCAAACAATCAAAATCGTGTCGGAAAAACGCTCATCCGTTGGCGAGGCTACCCGGTTTAAAATCGACCATGCCGACAACATGCCCATGACCGTGGTTTTACCAGTGCCGGTTGCCATTTTCAAGGCATAGCGGATAAATGCTGTAAAGCCTTTCTTTAGGGTTTCACCGCCCGGTTTATCAAGTGGTACAAGCGGCTTGTTTTTCTGGTAAACCGCAGACGCTTCGACCAGAAATATAAGAGTTTCCGCCGCCTCAAGCTGGGCAAAAAATAAACGCTGACGCCGCCTGTCGCTGCCAGCGGACCACAAAGCCAGCAGTTCTTTCGTCACTGGCGATGTACCGTCGTAAGGAATGCCGGTCAAGACGCCTGTACGCCATTCCTTGACTCGCATTCTTAGCCAATTCACAATCGGCAAATCTTCCAGTTCGCCGACATTCAAATCGCCTTGCAGCGTCATTTGGTTTTTATTTTTGCGACCGCGCCCGGCGCTTTCCGGTACCCGATAAAAATAACTGGCGGGACGCCTTCCTTCAGCTTTCACCGGCGATTTGCCGTGCTCGATTTGCCAATGCAGTTTCGGCTCAACAAAGGGCGAATTGATGATCGGATTTTGGACTTCGTTGGACATGTTGACCCTAGTTATGTTTTAGGTGTTTGTCTTGTTAAGAAAGGGCAATAATCGATTACTTATAAACGTCTTTACGATGTCCAATTTCCAATAGCAGAATGATTAATTCATTGTCTTTTATCTGGCATATTAATCGATAATCGCCAATTCGATAACGCCATAATCCAGCATATTTTTTTCCTTGAAGCGCTTTACCATGCGAACGGGGATTATCGGTTTCAGAAAGCTGATCGACAAATCGTTCTATTCGTTGCTTTGCGCTGGTATCAAGTGATTTTAACGATTTTGCCGCACTGTCTTTCAACTTAATTTGCCACTTAGTCATAAAGGCTTTTTTTAGCGTCGCTCCAGTCAATCAATTCATCTTTATTATTAGTGAGTTCATCCAATGCGTTTTCTGCAAGTAGAGCATCACTGTAATCCGCTAAATATTCACGCAATGCATCATTAACGGCTTGGTCTATGGAGATATGTGCTTGATTAGCCAGCAAATTAAACTGTTTGTCTAACTGTTCATCAAGGGTTATTGTAGTCATTGCTCAATCCTCTTCATATCGTTTTTTAATGCTATTTCATGGTTCTTCTATGAGAACTTTATCAAATTTTTTTGCCTGACGGCCTCGACTTCTGCGGTAATATCATCCAAGCTCAATTCGTCGGTTTTTACCTGTTCCAGAAATTGCTTAAACCGATTTGGAAAAGTCTCATTTTCCAGCAACCGTAATAACTCCATTTTTTCTTCCACGTTACATTGTGCAATTGCATTTTTAAGTTGCACAAAATCAATAGAGACAGAAATATTCATGGTTCACCTTTACTGCATAGTTAATTGCCGCGCTTAATAAGCCAATAATGCTGATGCATCCAGTATCATTATTCGTTATCCTGTTTTTCAATTTTTGCCTCAACCCTTCTTTCCTGAATCAACTCGTCAGCTAAACTCACCGAATTGGGAATTTTTGCCATAAGCGACAATAGTTCCTGCTTGGCTTGCAATTGTTTTTTTTCTTCTAATAACATTTTTCCTATGGCTTGTTATACAAATTGTTGCACATTCGCATGTTGTAACAGTTCTTGACCTAACTCATCAGGTAATTCAATAGCTAATTTCATGTTATAGTCCAGTTGTTGCAATATAATGATTCACAGGTTCGACAGTGTGTAATCCCATCACCGCGCCTCACGTATGACCATCAACTCATTACCGCGTTCATCGATGACTTTAACGGCGATGCGCTTATGGCTGCCCAATACAAACGGTTCGCTTGTCGTGCCGGCCAAATGCTCCCAAACCGAATCGGAAAACCGGCCTTTCAGGGATTTTTGCAGATTGTCTCAGGCGGCGGTTTTGGGAAAGAACACCTGCCTGGCGCAAAAACACATGCCGTTATAGTCGGTATCCAGCATCCAGCAGGGCAGGTTTTCGGCGGCAATCGATTCGGTTTCCAGGTCATGCGGACGGAAAATATCCAAACCCAGCAAGGTTACTTGATAGAGTTTATCGCCGGTGGGTGATTTTTGTCCGATAGCATCGAAGTTAATATCCGGCAGACCGGTAACGGAAAAGATTTCCGAAGCTTTGCTGGTTTTTAAGAGGTCCGACATGACCACATCGGGCGTGACGGCGACATAGCTGCAAGGCAATTTCAACTTGCCGCGATCTTCGATCAATTCCCGCGCCTTGGCCTGTATCGCAAAGCCGAAAAAATACAACGCGTCGAATTTCAGATAATACGCTTCGCGCGAGGCTTCCAGCACGTCGCTGGAATTAATCGCGCCGTCTTCCGGACCGAAGACCACGGCAATGCGTTTGCTTTCGCCGCTTTGTTCGATGGCTTCTGCATGTAAATATTCATGATCAGCTGCGGCCAACGGGCGGACGTTTTCGAATTGCAGGGATTTGTTGCCCGGTAGGCACAAGGTCTTGCTTTGCCGCAAGACTTCGATCATGCGGTCCAGATAGGCGCGGGGATTTTCGTACCTGCCGTCATTCTCGCCAGGGATTGGCGGGAATCCAGCAACAGGGATGTTTTCCATGATTGCCATCCCTGGCTTCTGGATTCCGGCAATCCCTGCCGGAATGACGGTTTCGTTGAGGTCAATAGACTGCGCACCCTGTATC
>JBAQEN010000718.1:0-2241 GCA_049286765.1 Methylococcaceae bacterium | reverse complement strand
GAATAATAAATAATAGCGCTCAACACCATCGTGAATACCATCGTAAAGCCTATATAGACCGATAAATGAAAGGTCATAAGCCAATAGGGCGCTTTATTTTTCAAGTACCAAAATAGTGAATAGAGTATAACCGGATGAGCCAGATAAAGGGAATAACTGATAGTACCCGTCCACGCCATGAATTGGTTTTTAATTTTAAAAACCAGATTACCGCCAATAAATACTGCAAGCCCTAAAATATAACTGCTTCCCAGACGGATTAAAGTATCGTTTTGTTCTGAATTCCCTTTTAGTAAAGCGGCTACTGCCGGTATTAAAACAATTATTGTCAATACATAAAGCAACCTGTATAACGGAATCTCTTTTGTAGCCAGTGTAATCAAAGCGTTTTTATCATCATACCAATACCTGAAAAAACCACCCCAAAACATAAATGCCAGATTATAAGGCATCACTTTTAATGAGGAGCGTAACTCAGGAGGCATAAAAAAAAGCTTTGCCACTACAAAAAAGAAAGCAAAAAACGCTGATATTAAAAATAAAAATAATGGATTATTTAATTTCTGGTTAGTAAACAGCAGCCAGCAGCATAGATAAAATACCAGCTCGGTTTCCAGTGTCCAATAAAGACCAATAATGGGGGGCTCGCCAGATAATTCTGGCAGCATAGTGATATTAGCGGCAATTATGTGCCAACTGAATGGTTTATCAAATAGCCACCATAAACTAAACAAACCCAGCAGAATAGACACCCAGAAAGCAGGATATAATCGCAACAGACGCCTTATCAGAAATTTTTTGCTGCCCTCGATTATATTTCCATTCAGGCTCCTGCAGATTACAAAGCCGCTAATTGCGAAAAAGACCACCACGCCTATTCGACCAACATCAACAGCCCTGGCCACGTCATAAAGGGCGCTTCCTTGCGCCAAAGTTTCTGGTGATATGTGAACAAAAACTTCGGATACATGCAGCCAGATGACAAGTAATGCCGCAATACCCCGCAAAGAGTCTATATGTGAAAATCGATTAGCGTTATTCATTAAATATTTTAATCCGGGAATTGAATGTCCAAAGATAAATGCCAATAGAACTACCGATAGCATCTCAACATTTTTGCTGGCTGAAGCCGGTTTTTCTCGTGTGCTTTAACATTTGGATTTGCAGGGTCCACACTATTATTCCTGCAGTATCTGACCTGCCCAGCGGGCAGAATATAAAAAGAGGCAAACTGCACCCTAAAGGATCAACTATTACCTGGCATTCCTTTAAGTAACCATGAAATAAAGTTTTCACGATTACGCGAGCATATAATCACTTTACCTTTACCCGAAAACTTTAACACCATGCCTTCGCCACTGGTGACACTATTCACCAGCTGACCTAAAAAACCGCTGGATTGTTGTGTAGTCACTGAAATTTCATGGTGTAATGCGCTATCCCACGCGACCACATGGGCATTATCAATAATAACATCCTTGCCGGGCTCAACATCCAGCACAAAACTGGAGCCAAAACCCGACACGGCCAACTTGCCAAACCCCGTCGCTTCACAAATAAAAAAACCGCCGGTTTGACCAAACACAGCCGTACCCAAGCTTTGTGTGCGTACATTCAGACTAACGTTGCTTTCGGCAGCGACAAAGGCGCCATCAGTTATTCTGTAGCTGGTTTCGCCAACCTCTAAAACTTGTATCGCACCGGGCAAAGTTGGCGATAACAAGCAATCGCCATCATCACGTGCCGCTTCAATATGTTGTTGAAAAAACGATTCGCCATTGGCAAACCGGCGCATCAGGGCGCTACCCAAACCGCCAGTCATTTTACCCTTTAGTTCTAAAGTATTTTCCATCATCACCATCGCGTTAGATTCGCAATAAATCTTTTCGCCGCGCAAGAGACTGACATGTAAAAAAGGATCAATGTCACCCGTTACTGTAAATCGCGCCATTTTCTCAACTCATCATTAAAAATTAAAAATCTTGAAAGTGTGTTTTCTAACACTCTGTACTTTTAGTTATTATCCCGATACCTGCTTCTTCGCCAGCAAGAATAACTCAGGGCAATTGGGCAATGGGTCATCACGGAGGTTGCTTAGTAAGAACTAAGCGAATTTATACCTGATGACTTGCAAGTTTCAGCCAAATTAAAAATAACAGTAAGTCCATGTTATTTCCAGCGATGTCACCTTAACGCTATGATACCTGAGGGAAGGTTTAATTGATAAGGAAACAATAAGAT
>JBAQEN010000717.1:0-3767 GCA_049286765.1 Methylococcaceae bacterium | reverse complement strand
CATATATAGAGCCGTTGATGAGAATGGGGGAAATTAAAGAATTAAGTATTGTCAGCCTGGTTAAATGTTTTTGGTGGATAGCCAGGCTAGTGTTATTGCCACTCCAATGGATTCTTTCAATTGATTGTTTTTTACAGCTTATCCGAATGATTCATCATTGGAGTACACCGGGTGTTTATGCAGGTTGGACTTTTCTTTTCCACTTCGCTCTGTTGGTAGTGCTAACTCAAATTATTTTATTTTGCAATTCAAAGAAGATTTAACCAAATTCGAGAGGCATAATTTTAGCCGCTAAAATTTTTAACGGAAGTTATCATTAAATCGTGGAGTAAAGTATGGGCGGAATCCAAAGAGAAAGTTTGGGGTCGGCTTCAAATGTGTATAAAGGGCTTGAATATCGTCCGACAAACAATCGGCAAAGTGTGCAGATTGAAAAAGAGAGTCGGGTTCACAATAAAAAAGGAATCAATGACATGAAAACACTGGTAGTGGCGCAACAAAAAGGCGGGGTTGGTAAGACTTCAAGCCTTGTTCATTTGGCATTCGACTTTTTGGAGCGGGGATTACGAGTTGCTGTTATCGACCTTGACACCCAAGGGAATGCTTCATTTACGTTGCACGATTTCAATAGTGGTTATCTGGCAAGTCAGATGTTTGATATGGATGGAGACAGTCTTAAACAGTGGTTCTGTGACTTACCAGATGGCCCTTTGATACGTTTGGTTGCGTCAGATGCAGTGTTAGCAAACATGGAAAAACGAAGTCTGACTGATGCGGCGGCGGTTTTTAAAAAGAATATTCAAGCGTTGGATGATTGCGGATTCGATGTGGTATTGATTGATACCCCCCCTGCCCTTGGCGTGAGTTTGGCGGCCGCGCTTTATGCCGCCGATTGTGTTTTATCACCCATCGAGCTTGAAGCGTACAGTATTCAGGGAATTAAAAAGATGTTTATGACTATTGCTAACGTGCGAAAGTTAAATACTAAACTCAAATTTTTAGGCATGGTGCCAAGCAAAGTTGACGCCAGGAATCCGCGTCATGTGAGGCATTTGAGCGAGCTGAGAGCGGCATATCCACAGTTGATGCTTCCCACTGGTATCGGGTTGCGAAGTAGCATTGCTGATGCGCTGGCTTCAGGCGTTCCTGTTTGGAAAATTAAAAAAACCGCTGCGCGTAAGGCTTCACAAGAAGTAAGAGCGTTGGCGGCTCATGTTTATGAATTGATGGAGATTACACAATGATAGCTTCACAAAAGAAGTCAGCTTTACCTGGTGGGCTTGGCCTTGAGAATATGGGTGATCTTTCTGCGCTCTTGGATCAGCCTATGAGCGGCGGCGGGCCTTTGGAGTTAGAGTTGCATCTGATTGATGAAGATCCTAATCAGCCTCGTACAGTGTTTGATTCAGAATCATTGGGCGAAATGGCGGAGACTATACGAGTTCGCGGGGTCAAAACACCAATTTCAGTTCGGCCTCATCCAGAGGACGAAGGGCGTTATGTTATCAATCATGGCGCTCGGCGTTATCGGGCGTCTACGTTGGCCGGAAAAAAAACCATCCCTGGTTTTATTGATGCGGATTATACAGAGGCAGATCAAGTTATTGAGAATTTGCAGCGAGATAGTTTGACAGCGAGAGAAATTGCCGATTTTATTGGTCGTGAAATCGCTAAAGGCAAAAAGAAAGGCGTGATTGCCAAGGCTATCGGAAAGTCCCCGGCTTTTGTGACGCAGCACGTTACATTGCTCGATCTACCCGATCCAATCGCCGAGGTTTTTAACTCAGGTCGATGCCATGATGTGACGGTGATTAACGAGTTGGTTACAGTTTATAAGAAGGAGCCACAGGAGGTTTGTGATTGGATGAATAATGACAAACAGGGAATTACCAGGGGATCTGTTAAGTTATTGCGCGAATACCTGGACAATTTTGGAAGTGAGCGCGATGAAGATGGTCTTGCGGGTGGCACGGATGACAATAACCAAGAAGAAGATAAAGGTGTCGCGAAGAAGGATAGTATACCGACTGATCCTAATAAGTTGAAAAAGGCTATTGTTCTGGTTCAGCATGACGACCGCCCTGCTCGCATATTGCTGACCCGGCGCCCGCCTGCTGATGGTTTCGCCTGGTTGAAGTA
The DNA here is from genome assembly GCA_049286765.1 of Methylococcaceae bacterium. Classification (GTDB taxonomy): domain Bacteria; phylum Pseudomonadota; class Gammaproteobacteria; order Methylococcales; family Methylomonadaceae; genus JAGXGJ01. The sequence continues at coordinate 1,628 of JBAQEN010000717.1, read as the reverse complement.
TGAGGATGACGGTGAAGAATTTGAGGCTAATCTGGCGACTGTGCAACTTGTTTCCATAATAGAGGCATAGTTATCATTTCTAGCCTCAAAATAAGGTCATAATTAGTATTTTTTAGCCGCTAAAATTTATTGGTTTTTCTGGATTGTCTAATTTTTAAACAATTTGACTTAAATTTTTCTATATCAGTAAGTTACAAGAACAGTTTTTTGTTTATTTGCAGGCTTATCCACAGTTTTTTGTGGATAAGCCTGCTAAAATTTAAATATTTTTTTGTGTTTCTTTTGTGTTTTTTTTGTTACCTTATTTTCCTTTTAATAGGTAATACTTATGAAGCAGCGGCTTCTTGTAATGAATGGTCAGCGGCTTGTTCAAAGTGAAGACAGCGGACAATGGAGCACTAATAAAGTAGAAAAGGCTGGGGCAATTAAACCAGGTATCTACAATATTCACTTGTCAGTAAATGCTGACAAGTCAAAAAACTATGATGGTGTGATTTTGCATACAGACAAGGATTTTGTTTATCAGCAAGTAGGTAAGAGCTTTGTTAAACATAATCTTGTTGATTTTGAGAAGGTGCCGGAAATTGGTACCACTAAGAGCATTGGATACGATGCGCAGGGCAAGGCTACAGTGGCTAATGAGGCCGTCAAGCTCAGTCGCGGACTTTCCAGGTAATTATGGTTATTAGAATGAATTGATCTTTGATTGAAGTGGATTATAAGCCCCTTGTTATAGGGGCTTATATCTCTTTAATCCCCCGCATTTATATATTCGACGTGGTATCTCTCTAAACCATTTATCTGATTGTCACCCATAGGACGATCGCAGCAGCACAAAATGTGATACATGCCGCTACTATGTTGAGGGTTGCAAGCCGATGAGCATCCCGTATTGGGGCGTTTGCAACGGCTAGGGCGGAACCGACTTCAGTCAGCACGGTTGCGGCGGTTGTTTTGGCTCCTTCTTGCATGATTTGCCACATTGCATCCTTGCTGGCCGCTAACGACGAGTTAAGAATGCGCTCAGATTTGCCTTTTACATCATCACTCCACCGCAGCATTAAAGACTCCATTTCTTCTTTATACTGATTGAGCTGGTGTTGCTGGGCAGTGAGGCTATCTTTCATTAAACGCTCGTTGATCGTATGTAAAATCATGAGTGGATCATTCCGGCTGACGGCGATATTGTGCTTTACGGCTATCTCTTTTATAAGTTCATCTATTGGGTCGTTCATTACAACACCGTCGTAGTATCTAGCTGAGCGAATAACTGCTCCCTTATTATCTTAAGCCGTTGTCTGGTCATTATCGTGAGCGAATCCATAGCTAGTGCTTCATTGAACGTCAAGCGTTCTTGCAGCATGTCACTCAAATCTCGGCCATAGGTTGCTTCTTTGAGTGTTGGGATTTGCACAATAGCCGACACCCGATCTTTGTTGTCCTTGTATGCCTTGAGCTGTTCAAAACTTTTTCCTTCGTGTTCAATTGGCCCCCAATATGGGTTGAGCCATACCACAAACAAAGCTTCATCCGGGAACTGGGTAGTGAGCTGCCCGAAGCCGGCCACCGTATCGAGCAGAGCTTGTCCGCCAGTGATGACTGTATGAAGCACCATTTTATGACCCATG
>JBAQEN010000716.1:0-7159 GCA_049286765.1 Methylococcaceae bacterium | reverse complement strand
CTATTCTTCATATTATCGTAGCCAAATAAGTCAGCAAACCAGGTCTTTCAGAACCGTCTGAAACGCAGCATGGCCATAATGCGTAACCCAATAAATAACAAAACGACCGGTATCATATAGGCGAGTGCCATACCAATAGTGCCATATTCAGCACCCAGTATAAAGCCAAGCGTTACCATGCTTAGCGTTGCCAGCATGGTCAAGGTTAAGACTGCACGATGAAACCCCATGAATTGCAGATAATAAGGTATATCCGCAAACAAAGCACTGACGGATGCGCCGACCGCAATAATGAGAACAGTGTTATAACCCGCACTGAACTGGGCGCCGAATAAGCTCAGTATATTTTGACCCGAAAATACTAGGATTGTTAGTAACATCAAAATCAGTCCGCCCAGAACCCAGTTTCTCTGATTCATTAAGCGCTGTATGGCTTGTTTATCACGGCGGTCAATCATGACAACCATCATTGGTAAATAATAACGATTAGTTGATGTGCCGATCAGGGAAATAAAGCCGCCTGTTTGGGCGGCAATGGCATAGGTTCCAACTTCAATACCTGAAGGGAAAAGTAATTCCAGAATAACAACCCCGCTACTGGTCATCACGGTCAGCATCAGACTACTGAAAACCAGCGGCAAGGAACGGCTCAGCCATTTTTTTTCATGCCGTAGCGGGATTGATTTTTTAACCTCAACCGGCATCAGTATTTTGGTTACGAACCAGATAACGATGAATGTCAAAACCCAGGCAAAACCAAAACAAAGCACAGCAGTCACTGCGGATAATGGCAGTGAGCTGAATGAAAGCCCGATTATTAACAACAGATAAACCAGAGGAAGAAATAATCTGTAGATAACCATGCTTAATAAGTGGGCGCCATGAGCAGCAATGACTTCAACCAGAAACAGTGTAATGGCCATTATCGGTAAAAAACCGGCATAAATAACAATGGCGATGTGATAATCCGCATGATGTATCGCCAGTATTGATTCCAGTACAAAACCCAGTAATGCCACCAATATTAAACTGATACCGCTGATGGTGCGCAGGGAAAATAACCAGAAGCCGTGAAATTTTGGCCAGTCTTGGCGGTCGCGAAACAGTGCGACAGCGCGCAAGGCATACTTTTCCAGACCTAAAGTAGCCAGCGTAGACAGCATCGTCACAATAGATACAGCGACACTGTAATCATCAAAATCATCCAGGGTGAGTGATCGGGCTAACACAATATTAGCTGCATACATCAGTGCGTAATTGGCCAATGCAAGCACAAACATCAACAGTGAACGAAAATTATTGGGATGCAGGTCTAAAGGATGGTTTTGGATCATTATTCACGGTTATTTATTGGTTTCCATGCCATTTATGTAGAAGCTTGCCATGAACATTATAGTGGAATGAATGCGGATATCAGCTACAGCCGATGCAAGACTTAACTGTATTTTTGTGTTGGATTCCGGCATAAATCTGCCGGGAACAGAATTACGTTATATGAAGGGCTTCAGGCAGGATAGCCTGAAGTGATCCATTAGAGAGCGTAGCGACTCATTAGAGCCTATATCCGGTGAAGTGTCTTTGTCCGGGAATTTACTTTTTTAAGCTCTGGCCGCCCATTGCAGAAAGACGGAGAACGCAAGATACGGTTCCCAATCTGGAGATTGGGAACCGGCCAATCGTATTTTATTGGCCTTCAGCAGCAGGAGCTGGAGTTGTGGTGGTAGAGGTGGATTCCTCGGTTTTAGTAGTTGCTGGTGCTTCAGAAGGAGCTGCTGGTGTAACGGTTGTGGTACTAGAGGTGGATTCCTGGGTTTTAGTTGCTGCTGGTTCTTCTGCTTTGTTACAGCCAGCCAATAACGCCAAAGTAACTAAACCGGTAGCTATAATTGCTTTAGTTTTCATAGTAATATCCTATTTATTTTAAGTTTTGTTTGGGGTTTCTTTACCTGAAAAATTTCAAGGTAATTACAATGCTAACACATGAATGGGTGTTTTTTGCAATAAAATGGCCTTTCTTGAATTGCATTAAGTTATCTATATTCTGAGAATGCTGTGTGGATTTTCAGAATACAACTCTCCTTCTTGGTTAATATTGTTGGTGATATTACAACCTTAATTTACTTAACGCAGGCTGAATGGCGTATTACGTTGTAGAGTTCGTTTGCCTGGGGTTCTTGCCATTAAAATCATGACTTGCACGTTGAGTTGTAAGTAAATTGCACGCTCCGGCTAAACGATATATTATAACATTCGACTTTAAGCACCCATTACGCAATGACCACTCAAACCAAACCTAACCAGCACTTGCAATACTCTTCTGAGCATAACCACAGTAACTGTGTCAGCGAGGCACTAGGTACGGCTGAACAATTATGTATCGAACGCGGCGTGCAATTAACGCCGATCCGTCATAAAGTATTGGAGTTGATTTGGGAAAGCCACAAAGCTGTCAAGGCCTATGAGTTGCTGGATCGTCTCAAGCCTTTGCAAAAGGCAGCAAAACCGGCAACCATTTATCGGGCTCTGGACTTTTTGATCGAACAAGGCTTGATTCATCGGGTAGAAAGCCTTAATGCTTTTGTCGGTTGCCGTTGTTCAGGGCATCAGCATGAGCAACTATTGCTGATCTGCAAACACTGTCACGAAGTTGAAGAACGTCCTGCTCCGGACGTTATGAACGCTTTGTCACAAGAGTTCAAGCACGCGGGCTTTATGGTACACAGTAAAGCCATAGAAGTTCATGGCATTTGTGGAAAATGCCTGGAATCGAATGGTAATCAAAACTCATAGCGACTGGTGCACGTTTTTGTTTTTCCCTTTTGAAAAAGGATGATGCGGACCAAATCACTCATCAAATTGATAAAGCTGGTTTTACAAATGTAAGATGAAAAAGCACAAGCGTATTTAGAGTATCATCGAGATCCCCAATTGATGTTTCTGGAAATGATGGTGTAATAAAAATACATTGGGTTTCTTAAGAAACTATAGAATCACATTGTTTTAACAGGCAACAGTCCGCCTTTGCTGTTTTTACTCGTGATGAGTAACATCCTGAGTAAAAGAGTTAATTCGAGGTGGCCAAGCGAGGCCAAAATCATCAAAATCCAGTGTCAGATTCGGGTTGTAAGCTGGATCAGAATGTATTATATCGCCCCAAGTTGTTTGCATGTAGTTCATTTCTTTGAGAAAACGGTTTAACTTTTCAGGCGTATCTTCTAAGCCACGCGTGGCCGATTCATGGTGATAGAGCTCTGCAAATGGAGTCCAAATGTTGCGGAAGCCTGCCTTTTGAACCCGCAAACAAAAGTCAACATCATTAAATACTACCGCCAAATCGGTCTCATTGAGGCCCTTGACTTGCGCGAATACGTTTTTTTTGACCAGAAGACATGCCGCAGTAACAACGGAAAAACTTTGGCGCAAGGCTGCCCGCCCCATATACCCGGCGTGACCCTTCGGAAATTTGCGATGAACATGACCCGCGATACTGCCTATTCCAAGAATTATTCCAGCATGCTGCAAGGTATCATCAGGATACCAAAGCCTAGCCCCAACGCAGCCGACGCCAGGTTGGATAGTGAGAGAGACCATTTCCGTCAACCAATCAGGTGTAATGACTTCAATGTCATTATTTATTAACCCGATGATATCGCCTTTGGCAAGTTGTACAGCCGAATTGTTCAGAGCCGAGTAATTGAAAAAAGGGCGTTCGTCGCGAATGATGCGTATTTTGCTATTGTTCTGAGTCAGCTCTTTGATATAGTTCAAAAGTGCGGGATCATCGGAACCATTATCGATAATTAAAATTTCATAGTTTGGGTAGGTTGTTTTCGAGAGAATACTCTCAATGCATTGCCGCAGCAAAGTATAGCCATTGCGGGTGGGGATGATCAGATTAACCAGAGGCGGATTTTCAGGTAAAGCATAGTTCACCCTATAGCCGCCGATATCAGACAGTAGTTCCACGTCAGCATTTATTGAACATCGGTCAAGGTGTTCCTGGAGCGCTTTAGCGCCTGAGGTTAGTGCTGCATTGAGAAAAGAACCGGCTGATTCAGTTGAGCTATCGGCATGAATGCGCCAGTGGTACAGTACATGAGGAATGTGGTGGATTTGATCAGGATTGATTTTTTCGATAAATCTCAGTGCGAGATCGTAATCCTCTGCCCCTTCATAGCCATCTCGAAAGCCGCCAATTTCACGGATAATCGCTAAGTGATAGATAACAAGATGTGAAATCATGTTATGAGAGTAAAACAAGTCTGGATTCCAGTCAGACTTAAAATACGGATCTTTTCGATTACCTCGATCGTCAATTTTGTCTTCATCCGAATAGATCAAGCGTGTATCCGGGTTTTGTAAGACGCTTTGTGCAACACAATAAAGCGCATGTTCCGGTAGCCTATCTTCATGACCGATCAAAGCCATAAATTCTCCTGTTGCGAAACCCAGAGCCGAATTGGAGATGCGCGCGATTTGGCTGTTCTCAGCTTGAAATACCACTCGAATTCGTGCGTCCTCAGCAGCATGGCGTTTTAGCAAGCTACGCACCGCATCTTTTTTTGAAGCGCCATCGGCAATACAGAGTTCCCAGTCGCTATACAGTTGATTGCGAATTGACCAAATGGATTCATCCAGAAATTGTAAAGAGGGGTCGTATACCGGCATTACGACTGAAATTTTTGGGCGGTTTTGCATCGCATTAATGTTAGCGCGTATTTGTTCGCGAGCCGCATCATCCAGAGTGTCGTAACGACGCACCCATTCGGCATAATCGCTTCTATTAATGAATGGATCATGTTCAGGCGAAATAATAATTGATTCAGCTTCACTGGTAAGCAGCGGATGTTGGGTTTTTACAATGCTTTCGCATCGATCGGCCTCTACAGCTATATCCGGGGCAGATTTATTGCTATCTCCATGCTTGAATACACGGGCTAGAATATCTGCAAAATCACGCATACGCTTTATTTGCCGCATGATTATACGAAGCGGGCTAGTGATCTTCCAGCTAGTTGAAGAAAAGAGGGCTTCTATCTGGGTATCGCGTGCGGCAATGGCCAGGTTGAGGTCGTTGATATGCTTATCGCGCGTGGCGATGGCCAGGTTCAGGCCGGTTATATGCGCGTCGAGTTCTGCAATCTGGTCTTCTTTTTCGCGCTTAAGTTGAAGGGTGTGCATTAATTTAATGAGCCGATCTCCCTGTAACCGGGGCAGCCATTTGTTGAACAAAATCAAGCTGGCTTTTTCAACGGCCTTAACGTTTGCCCCTTCGCCCAAGCCGCCAAATCCCGATTGCTGGGTGATATCGTAAATTCGATAAATCGCGCTGTATTCCTCGATGAATAAGAAATCGCTAAACATTGATGCTTGTATCCAGAAATCCCAATCCTCATATACTTCAAGAGATTCATCCATGCGGCAGCCGGATTTAAGCAGTTCTTTCGAAAATAAGACAGCATGGATAGGAATGTAATTTCCTGCTAAAAGCTGTATTGCATCAAAAGGCGTGCCGAAATTCTTGGGTAGTGGTCTTTTATAGCCATCAACGCAGCGCACGCCGCTATAGACTACCTTTAATTCCGGGCGTTTATTAATACCCTCCACTAAGTTATGGATATGACCGGTTTCAAACCAGTCATCATCATCTAAAAAAGCGATATATTCACCGGTAGCCCTGTCCAGTCCGGCATTTGCTGCTTTAGAGCGACCCTGGTTGGTAGGAAATTGCACCAAAACAATCGGCTTATCGGCACTGTTAAACGGGCGAATGACTTCACTGATATCCCCCCCTCCATCATTTACAACAATAATTTCAATATTGGGGTAAGTCTGTTCGCGAATCGATGTTAGTGCTTCATGTAATAGGGTCGGACGGTCTTTGGTGCGGACAATAATACTGACAAGCACAGGATTATCTCTAATGGAAAACTGCCAGTAAGGTCGTAAATTGTCCAAGGTAAAAGAGGCTAAGCTTTTTGATAGGTTTTCATATTGCCAAAACCCCTCAGCGGCCAGCACATGTTTTGGCAGTGTGTAAGTTCTCGCGCAATCGAGACTTTGTATAATTTGGGTGTAATTGTTTATGGCCTGCTGAGAAGCATACAAAGCCATTGCCTGTTTTTTTCTCTCAACAACCGCGCTAATATCAATAAGATAATTAATCTGTCCTTGAGTGCCGATTTCATAAGCAAAAGCTTTGCCTGTATAAGCATTAGATTGCTTTAACCCTTCCCATACCAATGCTGCTGTTTGCCGATGATCGGGGTGTAATTCCATTGGCGTTGGAAAAAATACACTTTGCGGTTGAACCTGGGATATGATGCTGACAACCTTTAAAATTAACGCATCAGTAACTTCCAAGCCTCTATCAGGTAGATTCCAAAAATAATGCGCTTTGACGCCTAATGCATTTAGAGCAAGTTTTGCTTCATTACGTCGGATATCTACTATTGCAATGTCATCACCGCCTAATGACCCATCAGTTAAAATTACAACCGTAGTTTCTATGCTTTGATCTGATGCTAATAGCAAACTGCCGCCCATGCCAAATGTTTCATCATCAGGATGAGGAGCAAAAACTAGCCACGGACCCGCAGGTAACCCTGAGGTTTGGTATGGAATTAAATCATTTTCATTGATCATAAAAACGAGTCACTGTAGTTTATTTGTAATACGGTTTATGTCTTATCTAAAGTCAGTATCGCCGCCCATCAGCCACCAGCGGTCTACCAATTCACTTGCGGGAATGCCGGGAGTCCAACAGTTGTGAGGAATAATGATGCCAGTCGGGGTGACCTCGCCCGTATCACCCGCCAATAGTTTTGCGTTTTGCGTGGTGATCCAGGCATATGCCAGCGGCTTGCCTAGATTCCAGGTCAGACGGCGCAAGCAATACACTAACGTTGCTACTCTCTGTATTGGGGAGATGATGTCTAGCAGTTCCACGGCGTCATCCAGGACGCGTATTACGATTATACCGATGGGACAACCTGTCAGCCGGGAAGAAATCAAATAGAGCTGATAGGAGATCGTAGGATGTTGCAGATACCGGCGCTGGAGATACGCCCCATCGCGGACGCCGACGACTTGATCCGGCAAGGACTTGGCCATGAAGCGCCACAACCGGTCGGCCGCCGCGATTTGGCCGTGGCTGAGC
>JBAQEN010000715.1:0-9715 GCA_049286765.1 Methylococcaceae bacterium | reverse complement strand
AAACCACCTTGCATTACAATTTTTCGAGTAATCAACTTAAATTAAAGACAGGGAAAAAACCATGAACAAACGCTTGCATAATTCAGAGTTCAGAACTAAAACCTGGGCCGGTTTCCCGTCATTGGGTCTGTGTCTGTTGTTATTGAGCGCTTGTACGACTACACAAAAGGTCGCTATTAACCAGTCTGATGTTAACTGTGTATTTCTTGCCAACGACTGTGCCCTGCTCACTCCTGGCGGGGAGGATCAGGCTGACCTGCGTTACGTTAATCCGGCCGCGCAGTGGAACCAGTACAACAAAATCCTGATTGACCCGGTGACTTTCTGGGCCGGTGACTCCACACCGATTTCCGCCGCTGATCAGCAGATGTTGGTGAACTATTTCTTCCAGCAACTCAAAACAAAGCTCGGGCAGAAATTTGAAATCGTCAATCAGCCGGGACCCGGCGTCATGAAACTCGATGTCGCCATAATTGATGCCGAGACCGCCACGCCTGTAATGCGCAGTATATCTATGATAGTTCCGCAAGGGCATATGCTGGCGAATCTTGAATATCTGGCAACCGGCTCGTTTCCGTTCGTCGGTGCAGCACAGGCTGAAGCCAAAATAACCGATTCGGTATCGGGTCAGATACTCGCATTGGCCGTAGATAAGCGGATCGGGGGTGGTTCGTTTACGACCGGTTTTCAATGGCAGTGGGGCGATGCTGAAGATGCTGTCAACGCTTGGGCTGATCTGGGGGTTAATCGATTATCGGCCTGGACTTCGGGTAAAGCACCACAGTAAGCTAACTCGTCACATTGCAATTGGCCAGGTAGCGTATTAGTGTTCCCTGTTGCTTTAATTCCGCGAATGCAACATTACCAGTTACGTATGAGAATCTAATGAGGTGAAGTCAGTGAGATCATACTCTCTACTTCTAGCTATTGCTTTCTTTCTCAATCATTATCGTGATCATCCTCCACCTCAACTCGCCCCGAGAGCCGGCGCCAGATGTGCGACCAGGCCATGCCGACAGTCAGGATAGCCGAGATGACCACTAGTACCACGTAGTTCATCACCCTTTGCCCGGTCGACAACCAACCCAAGTCGAATATAAGCCAGGTAAGAGAACCGAAAAAGGCCAGTGCCATTATAATCCCCAACTTGCCGAGCGATTCCAGGGTCGCATGCAGGAAAAGGAACCAGCCAATCACCAGAACCACGCCAGAGAAAACCAGCGCGGCCGTTACATTGGGCAGAGTGGCCATTAACCAATCGACGAAAGACCATCCTGTCGGGTTCCAAGTGGCAAAAACCAGAACCAGGGCCGCCAAAAAGCGTATTAGTATCCCGAGCATATTCTTACCCAGTTAGGGCGCCAAAGCGCTTTGCAACAAGCCCATTCTCACGGAAGCGCTCTGGACATGAATGTAGCAAAAGTGCATACCTGACCATAGATGCAAATGCTTTCATGGGTTGGATTCCTTGATATTGTTAATGGAAAAGCAGATAAAATTGAGAAAGCTCATATAGTTTAGGAAATGCAATCCCATAAGTAAAATTTTTTGATCTTGGCACATTCACAGTCTAGAACCCGAGACACAGGGCAATAATCACCAGGATTTTCGCTGCTAAAATCGCAGGGTTCCTATTTTAACTTTCGCAAAAATCCTGGCATGCTTGTTTCAATCAAACGATACTGTATTCATTTATTTATTGTTCATCAATCACCAGCGGTAGGCTGGAAGCTATTTCAATATCTAATAACAGACTGACCTGTTGCTCAACCTGCAGGAACCTTGCTGCGATGACAGCTGAGGTGGCTTTTTTTATCTTTCCATAATATTTTTCGAGCAATTCAAGCCTTTTTTTACGGATTGTCAAGGCACGTTGGGCAAGATTATTAGCGATGGTGTCGTCCATTGTCTTGTAGTTAAAATTGTAATCGCGAATCAGTTGCAGCCTTTCGTCATTTAGCTTCTTCAATTCTGCTTCATACTGATAATATTCATGCCAGAAAGCATTGTAATTCGGGTCCTCTGAATTCAAATTCATGGACTCATTGATGAAGACTACCTTATCCTGCCTTATTTCCGCTCTATTAGATGAAACAAAGGCGGCAGCCTGATCAGTCATAGGGGGGGCGCTTGGTGTTTTTGTCGCACAACCAGTCAGGAAAGCCCCCATTACTGGAACCAGCCATAAGCTAGATGCCTTTATTTTCTTCATGGATTTATTATTCATTTATTAGCTCCAAAGTTTAAAATAAATAGGTATAACGTTTTCAGCATAACATCCAGCACATGTTGGCATTGCAAGAATACTTGTGTTGTCCAAACGTTGGTGATGTTTCAACATACCGTGGATAGCATGGAACAATTTGCGCATTGCAGCGCGGTCAGCCTGGAGCAGTTTCTTGCCATTAGCCACGAGATGTCGAAAATAATCCTTGATATGTCGGCCATGCTTCTTGGCGGCGTAGGGATGTGCTCCAGTTTTTTCTATTTTTAATAATTTTCATTCTTTTCATCGCTTATGTTAGCTGAATACCCTGACTATGAGATTATTGTTACAAATTTAAAAACCGTTTCACTGTTTTTCCGTGTCAACTACTACCGCCTTCTCTTTAACCGCCGGTTTATTCCACAAGCCAGTGCTTGAAAAACAGCTCCAACCCCATTTCAGCCAGTTGAGTAAAGACACTGCGAGCCATAATGCCCACGCTAACATCAATAGCCGGTAGACGAGTAAAGGCACGGAGATCACTGTTGCAGTTGGCAAGATAGGCAAACTTCTATCCTGATACCAGTTTAACAAAAAGGCCGAAGACTGGTTGCCGGTAATCTGCATATCAGGCGAATTGAGTAAACCCTGGGCGACAGCAGCAAATAACACCCCCAATGAAAGCACGGTTAAGCCGCCAATAATAATTTGCAGGACATTAAAATAACGCAATTTCATAGCGGATTGATTCGCTCGCCAGCCTAACAGCATTAACCAGGCAATAACGATACCTGCCGACGCCATCGGTATTTGGCTTAAGCCCACCAGCAACAAAAACCAGTGCCAGGTTTTTAAAGGCGTCAGAGGAATTTTGCCCAAGCCTAAAGACAGGATAAAAATAACAATCAGCACCCCCCAGAACAAAACCACCGGCCCCATCCTGGGTCCCATGACGAATAATACCCAGCGATCCTGACCCAGGCTGATACTCAGGTTGGTATTGACGCTGTCCTGACCCACATCAACCAATGGTGTAGTAACCGCCACAGCAATAGCTTTCGCCTCCTGCCAGTTTATCAAGACATTTTGTTTGCCGGGATTGACCGGTAATGTCAGTTTTCTGCCTTGCTGCCGGATAGGCTGAATCTGTCCATCGATAGCCACCGATTGCAGCACGGCTTTTTCCGGCAAGGTCAGCGTGTGTTGCGTTCCCTGAGAGCTCCTCAGGCTGAGTTTTAATTCAGCATCCTGTGTGCGTTGCCCTGGTTTAATGCCAAGACTGCTGCTATCTATCGTTAATGTTTGCCCCTCCACCGCTTTGGGCCGGGTTATTTGCAGCGTTATTTTTTCGCCCGGCCAGGGATGCCATTCGGGTAGCCATTGCCCTTCATTATTCAAATGAATCATCGCGATGCCGGATGGATCAATATGCCAGATAGGACTGACATCCGCTTTCCAGACCTCGATCCATTGCTCCGTTTGTGCTGAGGTCAATTCGATTTTCTCCGATTTCTCCAGTGTAGATTCCCATTGCATAACAGTTTGCTGTGCTGCCATGTTCACTTCAACGGCATTATCCTTAACACGAATTCCTGGGCTTGTAACTGATTCGCCATGAAGCAATGGGACAGTTAAAACGACGGAAGAATCAGCAGGAGAAATCCGGATAATCCGGGTGATAACGTGCCAATCCAAGCCCAAAGACAACAAACGCTCGACGCGAACAAAGGGTGGCAAGACTCCGGGCTCTAACCCCGGTTTGGTTTTATCTTGCCGGGTTTGTTGGATGCGGCTGAATTGCAGTTGATCGTCTGGCCAGCCGTTTTCATGTAAACCGATAACCTCCCAGCCAGATTTCTCAATAGTGACCCGGTTTGGTTTTAACGGTAAAGGCAGCGTGAATTTGCTTAAATTAGGCGGTAAACCCTTGAGCATAACCTGATGTTCGCCTTTTTTCAGATTGATCCATAAGGTATTGCTATCTCGATACAAGGCCTGAGCGGGTTCGCTATTATCCAAGACCTGATTAGGAAACCATTGATTGTATTCCGAGGGTAAAGGCAGTGTAACCGATTCCTGGGCATGAATCTGCAAGGTAATTGCAATGGTTTTATCGGTAATCGCCATGTTCATTTGCTCAATTTCGGCGCAACCTGGCAAGCAATCGGGTATATCCACTTCCTGTAAGCGGTTTTTTAATTGATTTAATAATGCCTCGCTGGGAAATTCAGCGTATGTCTTTGGCGAAGGCAAAGACAGGACGGGCAGCACTAAAAACCATAACAATAATGGCGTTGACCCGTTCCCGCGCCATAGTGTTGAAATGAAATGCGGCTTGAATTTTTCAGCTACACCAAACATTAGCAATGCCAGAATAGCTATCAAAATAACGCGCAAGAAATTAAGTAACATCATCAGCGCGGGTGATAAATACCATAATTCCAGTTGTTGTTGTGAATCGACAGAGCCGTTCCATGTTAAATAAATCTTGTTCCATTGCCATTGCGGTAATCCGGGGCCTGTTTGAACTTTAGCGTTAGGATCAATGCGCTCAAAATTGGCGGCGCTGCCGCCATAATAAGCGCCAGATGCTTTTTCCTCAGACCCGGAGCTATCGTATTCGGCTTTACTTCGCGCTCTTTGCGCTATCTTCCCCAGCTTCTGCTTTGCAGCATCCATTGCTTCCATTGGCATTGTCGCAGGCATGGAACTTACCACGTTCATGACCCTATTATCGCTGACATGAATATCCTGCCAGGGCTTTTCCAGCTGTGGATAAATCCCGATGCGCACTTGCGACACCATAAATGGCACGGCGATCACTACCAATGCCAGCCAACAGCCATTACGATACCAGCGCGTCAATTTAAAAAACTTGCCCTTCGGCAATACGCTAAGCAATGCAGTTGCCGCCAGAATATTCAGCCAGACAAAATGCGGCGCGCCAGGTTCGTGCCAGATAATAACGAGTGTTACCAAGGCAAGGGAGGCCCAATAATAACTCCAGAGTCTTGCTGTTGCTAGGGCGGTAATAAGAACCAGAAATAAATCCAGCAGTGTCCAGCGCGATATCCAGCTATCCGGTACGTTATCGACACCAGAAGCCGCCAGTAAACGCCAGCCCGGCGGCAAATTAAGTTCTGCGCTGACATTATGAAAACTTTGTTCCCATCCGACCGCGCTCATGGCGTCAATGTCGCCTGCTATGCGGCTATCAGCGCTCAGCATTAACATGCCCTTTCGTACTTCAACACCCTTCTTGTCTGTTCCGGACTGTTGTGTAATCAGTTGGTTCTTGCCATCCAGCGTGACTTTGCCTAACTGCGTTTTCGCTAAGGCATCAAGCCGCCAACCTCGGGTCATCTTGCCACTAATCGTATCGTTAACGGTATAACCCTTACCGTCAAAATCCAGCCATAGTTTTCTGGTTATTGCGAGTTGATTGGGCTCAGGTTCCGGGTCACCACGGCGTATCACTTTAAACCCCATCGTTTGTCCCCGGTTAATTTTATAAGCAGGCAGATTTTTCCAGTCTTCAGGTAGATTGGTTTGACTGGCATCTATAGCGTTAAGTTGTTCAATTTCAACAACACGTAACTGGGGGCGGGCATCAAATACCCAGATTTCTGATTGTGGCCAGTCATTATTACTGGTATTTAAAGGCAGAGTTAAAAGTTCCTTGGCGCTTCTTGCCAATACTTCGATCTGCCATTGGCCGGGGCGTACCTGCACTATTAATTGCCCATCAGGTTCCAGGCGAGCAGGTAAAGGACTTTGCAACTGGATCGGTATAAATTTGTCCGGCATAGGCAGCGCCAGTTTAACTTCGCGCTGCTCGCCAGAAACTTCCAGTTCCAAATGGGTTAAAACCTGTAAGGGTACTTCATCAATAATTTTTCTGAATACCTGGATATCAAGATTGTTTTGAATGCTTTCAAGTTTTATTCGGCCACTTTCACTGCTCTTTAACCAGAGTTGACCGTCTTTGATTACCGGGGCCGGTATTGCCAGACCATTTACAGTCAGACTAATCAATCCGGTATCGTCGGGTATTCCCAGGTTATCCGGAATCATATCCCACAAGAATTCACCCTTGATTCGATATGTAGACAAATGTCTTAAGTCCGCCGCCAGCTTAATCGACGGAATGCCGTTTCTATCCATAACCAGTGCAGGCTTATCATTAACAGTAACATTAAGCGGCCAATGTTTTTTATCACCCGGCAAACTTACCCAGCTGTCTTTGTAGACTTTCCAGCTGATCGAAAAAGCCCCCTTTGTAGGGGTTAATTCAAGAGCTAATTGTGTCGGCCAGCTACAGCGTTTTTGTTCATAACTGTTGTAAAAAAAAGGGCAGGCGAGTTCCGGATTATCCTGTAAGACCCAGCTTATCCAGGGTTTAAGCGGTTCCGGCACTTGTTCCGGCGTTAACGGCTTGGCAAGAGTGAATGATGAAAATAGTAAGGTACTTAAAAATATTAACCGGACTAACCGACTCATGATGCACTCCTGATAAAATAAAAAATATAAGGGACTTTTGAAATTCCTTCTCCCTCAGGAAGGGTTAGGGTGAGGGGGATATAAGTAGGTAATGTTATTCTCCTTTCCTCACCCCTCTTCAGCAGGATCGGCAATGCTGTTGACTTAAGCCGTTCGCTGAGCGGAGTCGAAGCGAACAACCAGCTTGATTCCTGGCTTCGACTCCGCTCAGCCAGCGGTTGCTTTCGGAGCCAAATCGTTAACTCATTAGTAGTGAGCAGGAAGGATTTCGCCTTGTATCTTGCGCCTGCCGTTTAAACCAACGCTTCCTGCAAACGTTGATATATACCGCCGAAACTGCCATTGCTCATTAACACAAAATGCCCGCCCAAAGGCGCTTCCAATTTGAGTTTAGCGATGATTTCATCTAAGGACTGACAGATCTCAATATTGTTTGCATAGTTTTTAAGCTTGCTTAAATCCCAACCCAGATATTGAGGCTGGTAAATGATAGCCAGATCAGCGTGGCTTAACGATTTTGCCAGAGTTTCTGTGTGTACGCCCAGACGCATCGTATTGGAGCGTGGTTCAACAATGGCAATAATACGTTCCTGTCCTACCTGCTTGCGTAAGCCATCCAACGTGGTCTGAATCGCTGTCGGATGATGGGCGAAATCATCGTAAATTGTTACGCCATTAATAGTGGCGATCACTTCCATGCGCCGTTTAACGTTTTTAAACTGGCCCAGCGCGGTTATCGCATCTTTCGGCATGATGCCGACATGTTGCGCCGCAGCGATAGCAGACAGCGCATTGTAGACATTATGGTCGCCGGTTAGCGGCCAATCGACGATACCCTGCTGGTTATTTTCAAACAATACCGAGAATTGGCTGCCATCGGCCTTGAGCAGTTTTGCATTCCATTGTTCGTCTGCATCGATAGAAGTCTTTGCTACTTGTGTCCAGCAACCCATAGCCAATACTTCATTGATATTTGCATCACACTCAGGACTAATAATTAAACCCTCACCTGGGATCGTTCTGACCAGATGATGAAATTGTTTTTTGATAGCGGCCAGATCAGGAAAAATATCGGCATGATCGAATTCGAGATTGTTAAGTATAGCGGTGCGAGGTCTATAATGGACAAACTTTGAACGTTTATCAAAGAACGCAGAATCGTATTCATCCGCCTCTATGACAAAAAAGCCTGATTTACCCAATCGCGCTGAAATGCCAAAATTTAACGGAATGCCGCCGATTAAAAATCCCGGATTAAACCCCTGATGCTCAAGTATCCATGCCAGCATGCTGGTTGTAGTGGTTTTGCCATGGGTTCCGGCTACGCCGAGTACCCATTTATCATGTAACACATGTTCTGCCAGCCACTGAGGCCCTGAGACATAGTTCAGCCCTTGATTAAGCACCGCTTCAACTTCGGCATTGCCGCGTGAAAGGGCATTGCCGATAATGACTAAATCAGGCTTGCAGTCAAGATTTTCAACGCGATAGCCTTCTATTAATTGAATGCCTTGTTGTTCCAGTTGAGTGCTCATGGGCGGGTAAACGTTTTGATCAGAACCACTTACCTGGTAACCCAGTTGTCTTGCAATGACTGCAAGTCCGCCCATAAATGTTCCGCAAATACCTAAAATGTGAATATGCAAGGTCTTATCCTGTTGAGTGTTAAAAATGAATGATATACCATCAGCTTTTTTGAATAGTTACTTGCGTTTAACGGCAAGTTACGATGAAATAATCAATAATTAATCTATATATGATCCAATAATGAAAGAAAAAAACAAAATTTTAGTTAAAGCTACGCCTCATTTCATAGAAGCGCAATCTTCTCCTGAAGACAGCCGCTATGTCTTTGCCTATACGATCACAATAACAAATGCAGGCACAATCCCGGCGAAGCTATTAAACCGGCATTGGTTAATTACCGATTCCAACGGCAAAATCCAGGAAGTCAGAGGTGATGGCGTGATTGGTGAACAACCCTATCTTAAACCTGGAGAAATGTTTCGTTACACCAGTGGGGCAGTACTTGAAACCCCTGTCGGCACTATGCAGGGTCAATATACAATGCGCTCTGACGAAGGCGATGATTTTGATGCCCATATTCCACAATTTACTTTATCGATACCAAGAACCCTGCATTAGTTAAATGTCTATTTATGCTATTGGTGATATACAAGGCTGTTTTGATGAATTATTAAGACTTCTTGACACCATCTCTTTTAATGAAAATACGGATCAGCTGTGGTTTGCAGGCGATCTGGTCAACCGCGGGCCCAAGTCCCTGGAAACCTTGCGTTTTGTCAAATCGCTGGACAGGTCAGCCGTTACCGTGCTTGGCAATCATGATATGCACTTGCTCGCAGCCTCGTGTATACAAAAAATAGCCAATAAAAAAGACGCCTTGAGTCAGGTGCTTGAAGCGCCCGACCGGGATGAGCTTATTCATTGGTTAAGACACCGGCCGCTGTTTCATCATAACGATGATTTCTGTCTGGTTCATGCAGGCCTCCCACCACAATGGGATTTCAATAAGACTAAGAGAATGGCTCTTATTGCGGAAAAAGCCCTGCAGGCCGCTGATTATCAGGTATTTTTAAAACAAATGTATGGTAATAAGCCCAATATCTGGTCGGCTAATTTAAAGGGCGTACCGAGATTACGTTTTATCATCAACTGCTTCACACGTATGCGTTATTGTGATGTTAATGGCCGTCTGGATTTTGCCAATACCGGTCCTTTGGGATCTCAACCCAAAGGCCTGATACCGTGGTTTGAAGTCCCCAAACGTAAAAATGCCGATATGCAGGTTATATTCGGTCACTGGTCTACGTTGGGCTATTATGAAGGTTCAAACTGTTATGCCATTGATACCGGCTGCCTTTGGGGCGGACAGTTAACTGCAATAAAACTGGATACGCCTGTACAGCGTTTCAGCATAGACTGTCCAGGCGCTAAAAAACCCAGCAAATCTTATTCTATTGCTGCCAAATCTGTTTTTGTGGGGGC
>JBAQEN010000714.1:0-3018 GCA_049286765.1 Methylococcaceae bacterium | reverse complement strand
GAGCGCGCATCATGGAAAAAATGAAGGCAGAAAACCTTGTCGAACTGATGATGATGGCAAGGCAATGTAACTTAATTGATTGACAGGAAACGAGCTGGATAATTTTCATTTCCGCGCAAGTATAACTAAGCAAATCAGTAAGTATTTATACGGATTGTCAGCTTGAACATTTTGTTCATAATATAAAACTGAAGAGTATCTCTTCGCATGGTTTAGGAGGACAAATGAAAACTGAAAACAAATCGCTACACTTTGCTTATAGCAGTGATATTGATCCGGACGAGTTTCGAGAAATGGTTGCAGAGCGCGCCTATTGTAAAGCCGAAAAAAGAGGTTTTGAACCCGGTCATGAAATGGATGACTGGCTTGAGGCTGAGCAAGAAATAAGCAATCAATTTCTTTATTAGCCTCAAGGTTAAGATATTTCTGAAGTGCTTGCTATAAAATTTAAGGAATTTCTAATAATTCAATTTTAAAAAAATTGGCGCATAAAAGTTTCAATAACGGATATGCATATACTTTATAGAAAGAACTATTATTAGAGTTCCTCCGTAGTCTTTTTGGTAACACCATTGTCGGTTGGTTTTTTCTAATGAGCTTAAATAATTGCTTTGCTTAATGCACAATCCCCAGAAAAAACCAATCAGCCATCCCACACAAAGGTATTCACTATGAAACGTAATTCAATAACTGATATTCCCACGCAGGACAGGCTAATGCACCACAAAGAATGTATTGCCTATCATGAAGCAGGGCATGCAGCAGCTATTTATTTAAATAACAAAACCAGAAATCTTCCGCCAGTTTATTTTCAAATCGTATTTGAAGAATTAAACGGCGATAAAGATAATAATGTCATCATATATGAGGCGGCTCATGACGACAATATTGCAAGAGTGGAAGGCGGACGCTTGATTCAATCATTACCCTGCTCTATCGAGAGCCTGACACATAAATTAATTGATAATAATGAAGCAATGATGCCTCTGGTAAGGGATTACTTGACTGCCTTTGAAACAGACATTATTAATCTGCTTGTCGGGCCGCTGGCTGAAGCCAAACATGTTTATAACAGAGATGATGAACTATTTAATCATAAGTTAGTCAATTTGGGGGCATTAAAAAATTATGGTGGCGGTTCTGATCTTGCATTGGTTCGTGAATATTTAGAAAGCTTTTCTGAAAGCAGGCAGCTACAGGATGAAAAATTGAATGAGTTGTTTATTGACGCATTTGCTTTTATAAATGATTGTGCAAACTGGAAATCAATCATGAAATTGGCCAACTATATACTTAAGAGTGATAAAAAAATTATTAGCTGCGAAGAAGTCGTTTCTGTGCTTGAATAAAGGAATGGCTCTTCGTCTAAACAGCATGGCGACAAAGGAATAGACATAATGGATAAACCACAAAATACTCTTATTCAGCTTATTGTGACATTACTGAGCAATATCTACACCTATGTGAAGAACTTATTGACCTCAAGCTTCGATTATCTATTCAAGCGGGAACCGGAGCTTGAACTCAATAAACCTTCGGATGATAAACCGAACGGTTTAAAGCAAAAAAGATTTATCTACTTCGCGCTTTTTTTAATCCTGATGCTGTTTTTGCTCAACAGTGCTAATGAAGTGCAACGCGACGAAATTCCCTATAGTCAGTTTCTTAAACTTGTAAAAGAAGCAAAAATTGAAAAGGCCGTCGTGACTGAACGCTTTATTACAGGTGCTTTCAAGTCTGACGATCCGAAACAGCCAAGCAAACATTTTGTAACGATCCCTTTATGGCAAAATGATCTTGCCCAAATGCTGGAGCAGAATAAAGTGGACTTTGTCGTCAGAAGCGGAGAAAACTGGCTAACCAATATTTTTTTCAACTGGATAATTCCCTTTTTAATAATTGCTCTTATTTGGTCCTGGATTATGCGCCGTGCTACCGCCGGAGCTCAGTCCTTTCTCAATTTGGGCAACAAAGTTCGCATCCATCAGGATACCCAGACCAATATTACCTTTGCTGATGTGGCAGGTGCCGATAGCGCCAAACAGGAGCTGAAAGAATCCATCGATTTTTTAAAAGCACCTGAAAAAATTCAGCGCTTAGGCGGACGCATGCCTAAAGGCGTGTTGCTCGTGGGCCAGCCTGGTACAGGTAAAACCTTGCTGGCGCGTGCAGTTTCCGGGGAAGCAAAGGTGCCGTTTTTCAATATCAGCGGTTCCGAATTTATTGAACTGTTTGTTGGAGTCGGCGCTGCCCGCGTTCGCGAGCTATTTGATCAGGCGCGCAGTAAAGCCCCCTGCATCATCTTTATTGATGAACTGGATGCCATCGGCCGCTCTCGTGGTGGACCGGTAGTGATGGGCGGACACGATGAACGGGAACAGACCTTGAACCAGTTACTGACCGAAATGGATGGTTTTGATACCTCAGTCGGCGTTGTCGTTATGGCGGCGACCAATCGTCCCGAAGTGCTTGATAAAGCCCTGCTGCGCGCTGGCCGTTTCGATCGTCAGATTATCGTTGATAAACCGGATTTGCAAGATCGTATCGAAATACTCAAGTTGCACACTAATGCCATGCCTCTGGCTAAGAATATCGATATAGCGGTCGTCGCCAAACGCACACCAGGCTTGGTTGGCGCTGATCTGGCTAATATAGCCAATGAAGCGGCGATTATGGCGGTACGGGTCGGCCATAACAAAGTCGAAATGGAGGACTTTGAAGCCGCTATCGATCGCATCTTAGCCGGGCCAGAAAAGAAAAATCGCGTGTTAAATCCACAGGAAAAGCGCCGGGTTGCTTACCATGAGGCCGGACACGCCATGGTCGCCGAACATGTACCAACAGGACAGCCCGTGCATAAAATTTCCATTATTCCCCGGGGAGTCTCGGCACTAGGCTTTACTTTACAATTGCCGGTAGAGGAAAAGTTCCTGTCGACTGAAGATGAACTGAAAGATCAAATAGCTATTTTACTCGGTGGACGTATGGCAGAAGAGATTGCTCTGGGCAGTATTTCAA
>JBAQEN010000713.1:0-2687 GCA_049286765.1 Methylococcaceae bacterium | reverse complement strand
TGATCTTGCCTGACACAGAAGATGCGCCCAATGCGACCTCCTTCCCCTTTAGTAAAAGCGTCGCCGGTGACAATTCAAGTCGATAACGTCCGGTAAACAAACTCTTTTGTCGTTGTATTTCCGTATCGGCATTTATAAGGCCGGTTAGCAGCATGTGCTCAGGCATATAAGGCTTCAGCAGATTTGCAGGTAGTTCAGACGCCTTTAGGGTGAAGTCAAGATCACTGTTGGCAAGATAACGTCCATGTGTGCAAATTGAGGCGGCTTTTTGAACCAGACAGGCTTCGTCCATGGATACATCAACCCCGGCAGGGCGTTGAATCAGGCTGATAGCCAGATTTCTTTCAAGCTGCCATAGACCCAAATCCCGGGAATTCAAATCCAGTCTGGAAATATCACCTTTCCAGTTACCCGACTTGAGACTGCCAGTTAATGCCGTCGATAAATTCCCGTCGGCGGAATTGATATCGGCTTTAAAGCTGTGCAGTGTTTGTGTACCCAAACCATCAATCCGCACCGACTCTATTTTCACAGCACCACTTTGGATGGCGCTTGCAGATAAAAGAATCCTGGAGGTTTTTTTCGACTCTGAATAAAAATCGATATCTATGGCTAATTGTCCGGCGCTGTGTTCGGCGAAACGCAAGTGCTTGCCCTTGGCCTGGAACTTCACTGTCGGGTTTTTCCATGTGCCCTGTATAAATCCTTCACCTAGCAGACTGCCGCCCAGAGTCGGCCACAGCCCATCCAAGGCCGGGGCATCGATGGACAGTTCAAGAGCAGCCTGTTCTTGTCCCATGGCGCCGTTAACTGCAACATGATTGGGACCCGACATTATACGCAGCGCATCAACCTTGAGCTGGTCACCGTTTAATGCCAGTTTGCCATTGGCGCTAACCGGATTACCCCTTAATTGGCCGGATAGCCTGTTAATATCAGCGTCAATTTGCAGCGCCTTTGCATCGAGTTTACCTTTTACGTGGCTGCTGAAATTGAGGTTGCCGGGCATCTCGGGTAGCAGTATTGCCGGATTAAAATTTTGCCCTGTTGCGGTCAAATCAAAAGCCGGTGTATCCTGCCAGGATACATTCCCGGTGATCTCAAACAATCCGGTCTTTGATTTGAGCTCCAGTTTTTCAATGGACAGGGCATTCTGACTGCCTTTGCCCTTAAAAGACAGGCTTGCCTCCGGTATGTACTGCTGGGTTAACTGCCCGTTCAGTGTGACCTTGTAATCGCTAAGCAAACCGGACAGCTCAACAGTGCCCTGTTCGCTTTTTAACTGCGGTGCAGCGCCGGTGACTGGCCACACAACTTTATTCCAATCGGCGCGAGTACTTATGCGCGGCGTTGTCTGCAAATCATCCAGATTGCCTTTTAAAACTATAGTGAAAGGCGAAGATAACCGGTTATCGAATAATAGCTTGTTGATATCACCGGCAATCTTTGTTGAACCTTGCCATAATCCATTTTGCCCGGTATTAACCTGCCAATCCGATGTTATGTTAAAAGCAAAGCCTTTGCCCAGGGTCATCTGTCCCTGCGCTGTTGCCGCGATGGGCTTGGCATTAACAGCCAGCTTGCTGATCTTAAGCTGGTCGCCTTCAGTCGCAAGCGCCAGTTGCAGATTTTCAAGGTTTTGCACAAAATCCGCTTTATGGAACTGAATATCGGTCAGCAGAAAGTTTTCAATAACAATCTGCACAGGCAACAGCAATTCGGCATTCAGGTCAAAACCGCTCTCTTCTTGTGGCTTTTTGATGTCAGCAACACTAACATTTAAACCAGTGACTACGACATCAACAATTTTTAAAGTACCTGAGAACAGTTCGTAGGGTTGCCAGGCAAAAGCAAAATTATCAATAGCTATCGCTTCAGTATCACTCTGATAATGAAAGTCTGTCAGCGAAATGCGATCAAGCAGCCTGCCTTCCATTTTAGCCACTGAAACCTTTGCCGGTAAGCTTAAGAAAACCATGCGCAGAAGCCAGTGGCTGCCCGCTTCACTGCTGATCAACCCGAATAGGCCAGCAGGAATAATCAGCACGATCAGCATGATTATCAGCAGAGCCATGCGTTTATTCATAGCCTTGCGCCTGCGGCAAAATGGATCTGGAATGAAGAATTTGACTCATTCATGGGTATAGCAAAATCAAGCCGAACCGGACCAAATGGCGAATACCAGCGTACGCCTATACCTGCGCCGGTTTTTAATTGGATATTACCGGGATTATAAGCGTTACCACTGTCAATAAAAGCTGCAACGCCCCAGTCATCAAAAACAGCTTTTTCATATTCCAGGCTGAGCACCGTTAAAAACTTGCCGCCTATGACATTTCCCTCGCTATCCTTGGGTCCCAATTCCTTGTAATCATAACCGCGAATGCTGTTGATGCCGCCCGCATAAAACCGGTATGTTGGCGGCAGCTTATCAAACTGATCAACCAGCGTTGCGCCTAAATCGGTTCGTCCTATAAATTTACTGTTCCAGGGTAACGGGTGTATCCATAACGCTGATAAAGCGCCTTGAAGAAAGCTGACATCAGACAGGGGATTTTTGTAACTGCCGCTGACATCAAATTTTAGCCGGTAGCCGCTGGTGGGACGCAATGGTTCATTGGAAACAGACTTCAACCAGCTGCCACCCGGCACCAGTAATAGCGTCTTCGTGCGCGTTGATCCTATAG
>JBAQEN010000712.1:0-3794 GCA_049286765.1 Methylococcaceae bacterium | reverse complement strand
GGTTTTTTGCAAGGTTCAGAGCCAGCCCTTTCAAGACTATGCGGCTAACTTCAATTTTTTTTGTTAATAACGGCAATAACTTGAACTTAATGTTGCTTTCTTCGAGTGTTGCAAAGGGCTGATCCTGAAAGCCGGCTGCATTGCCCAGAGCCATTTTTCCTGTTGATATGCCTAACCATGGGAAAATCGACAATTTTAAGTCGCCTTCCAATGTCAAATCCCGGCCTGTTCTTTCTTTAACGGTGGCAGCAATCTCTGGTTTAAAGTCATTCGGATTTATAAAAAATGGCACGGTAGAGACGGCAATTACCATCAACAATATCACTGCCGCCATAACTGATAGTATGATTTTTAACGATTTCCGCACAAATCTTTCCCCGTATTAAAAAGATGCAATGATCGACTATTATGGAATATCATGACCCGCTGTTGCTAGATAAATTCTAGCAAGAACAATTTTACTTACTAAAAAATAAAAGGGGTATAAAGATGTTGCTTTTAGCTAAATTCGCCGGAATTGTTGTTCTTGTATGGTTTTATATAACCGCAAAAGACCAGGGTGAGCAACCCATAAAGTGGGCTATAATAGGACTAATAGGTTATTGGATTGCGTGGTGGGCCGTTAATCTGACGGTAGTTTCCGCTTTGTCGAGTTTATTTCCTAAAAATTTCACCGCAGTATTTATTATTGCCCAGATACCTGCTGTGTGTGCAGTCGGTGCGGCTTTTCTAATCAGAAAAAAACTATTGGCGGACGCCGAGGCTGAAAAAAATAATCAGAGCTAATTCAAAAGGCACAAGGTTCAAGTTTTAAATCTTGTGCCCTTGATTCTTAACTATAGTTTATCTGCATTTTTATCCAGATACGCAGCAACACCAGCCGGGCTTGCATTCATGCCTGAGTCGCCTTTATTCCAGCCAGCAGGGCAGACTTCGCCATTTTCTTCGAAAAATTGTAATGCATCAATCATACGCAGCAATTCATCCATATTACGACCTAAGGGCAGATCGTTAACGACCTGGTGACGTACAACACCACTACGGTCGATCAGGAAAGCCCCACGGTAAGCAACGCCACCATTCGCCTCAACATCATAATCTTTAACGATAGCATGAGTTAAATCAGCTGCCATAGTATAACGGACTGGACCGATACCACCTTTGTTGACAGGTGTATTACGCCAAGCATTGTGCGTGAAATGAGAGTCTATTGATACCGCAATAACTTCTACGCCACGGCTTTTAAATTCATCCATACGGTGATCCAAAGCGATCAACTCACTTGGACAAACAAAGGTGAAATCTAACGGGTAGAAAAAAACCACGGCATATTTACCGCTAGTGGCTTCAGAAAAGCTGAATGAATCAACTATTTGACCATCGCCTAAAACTGCAGGAACTGTAAAATCAGGCGCTTGTTTACCGACTAATACGCTCATTAATTAATCTCCAAATAATATTGAAAAAGCAAAGGGTTATGGATTCAGTTATTAACCACCTTGGTGGAATGGCATTATTTTACACTGAATTGCTTGGAAATTGTCTAATGTTGTTAATTTTAGCTTGATTTTATCTTCGTTTAGCGATATTTTGTAATCCTGGGATTACAACAATTACAAGAAATTTCCATTTCAGGGATGCTTTAACATTTGGCGGCATAACCTTGCTGTTAAATATTTTTAGTAACTTCGTTTGACAGGATTATGTCCATGGCAAAAAATAAACATATTACAGAGCCCGATGTGTTTGGTTTCCAAGTACGTATCGTAAGGCGCGGTAAAGAAAGCAGTCGCTATTTTTCACATAAGTTATGGGGCAATAAAGGTAAATCTCTACAGGCCGCAATTACCTGGCGTGATCAGATGCTGGTCGTGTTAAAAGGCAGTAAGACTCGCTTCCTTAACCCACCCAAAAATAAAACTACCACGGGTGTTACGGGTGTGTCCAGAACCATCAAGTACGACCACCGTAAAGATAAAAGCTATCTATGCTATACCGTTTTTTGGGTGAATAACGGCAAATCCAGAAATAAAACCTTTCAGGTCGGGAACGTAGAAAAAGTATCAGCCGATGATGAGCTGCATGCGTTTCGCACAGCCAAACTGTTCAGAAGCTGCTATGAATTTTCAATTGATAATGATATCGAGTTTTATGATGATAAGTTTAATGGTTGGAAAAAGACGCGGCTTTATGATGACGAGAATTTGAATGCAGTGTATGGCTATTAAATCTCACTAGTCTACAAGTGCGTTCCATTAAAATGATTACATAAAAGCGTTTTGCCTGTGCTTGCCGAAAATCAATGAGAATAAGGTATCAGCGGCTCGGCAAGCTCACAACGAAACAATCTGCTAGCTACCAATATACTCGATTTTTACCCTAGCAAGTCCATTCAGACCTATTTTTTTTGCGGCGCCATGTGATAAATCAATCAACCTGTTTTTCTTGAAGGGGCCGCGATCATTAACCAATACGATGATGGAGCGGCCATTATGCAAATTGGTCACCCGTACTTTGCACGGCAACGGTAAGGTTTTGTGCGCTGCTGAGTAGCCTTGTGGTTTAAAACGAGTTCCCATGGATGTCCGGTTACCTGATTCATAACCATACCATGAGGCAATGCCTTGTTCCCTATATCCGGCTGCTGAAGCCATAGGATAGTAAGTTTTGCCTTTTACCTTGTAAGGTCTGTTATAGGCTGCTTTGTGACGATAAGCATGATGACGGGAAACATGCGGTGCTGTTGCAGAGGAGTTTAAGATGGGAGGCTCGGACGCGCAACCGCTAAACAAGCCTGCTGATAGCATCAACAGACCCAGCAACCTGGGTCGCGAGCAATTCATAACGCTATCAAAATAATGCGAATTAAGCTTAAGCGAAAATTTAATACGGCAATTTTGCCTAGTCAAACTACGAATAATATTAGAGTTGCTGCTCATTAATTTATGGAATCCAGTCAATATTAATTGCTAATTTACTGAACTTAAACGAGGCTTTAACGGCTCGACATCTATTTCAAAATCCATCCTTATGCGTTTTGCGATGGCATTCACTTCCTTTTTGTTTTTAAATGGCCCGGCGATAACCTGAAAGGAATTGTTTTTTTTAATTTTACGCGCAGGAATGATAGGCCCCTGATGATTGAGCATTGTAGCCAGTTGTTGAGCCTCTATTTCGTTATCGAAGCTAGCCACCAATACTGACCAGTCGGTATCCTTTAATTCTCTAACTACAGGTTGTTGATAGAGTTGTTCAGGATGCTCCAGTTGCACTGCGTTTGCCGTTATGTCTGCCACATCGGGGCTTTGCACAAGAATTGGCGTAGGAATGCCATCTGACCGTTTTATAATGCGATCAACTTTCTTCCAATCGATAGAAACATTCTTTTTAGAGCTGATTTGCCTTAATTGTTTCAATAACTGTTTTTTTAGCCGGGATTTTTCGCGTGTCCATTTTGACAGCGGTTCGTTAGCTTCAAGATAAAGCATATCCTGGTCCCAGCCCGTCAGATAGGGCTGATGAATTATCCTTACCGGCATCCCTACCGCGGCTTTTTTAAACAACACTTCAATATCCTCTGGATAAAGTTGTACACAACCGTGGCTAATTTGCATACCGATGCCATAGGGTTTGTTGGTGCCATGGATCAGATAACGGGGAAAACCAAGACGCATTGCATAAAGACCCAACGGATTATCAGGACCTGCGGCTACCACTCTGGGTAACGAATCGCCTTTTTCGACATGCTCCTGATGAATAGATTCGGGCACAACCCAACTCGGGTTGGCTTTTTT
>JBAQEN010000711.1:0-2096 GCA_049286765.1 Methylococcaceae bacterium | reverse complement strand
GGATTTGAACCTATGAAGCTGGTGTGGATCGGCTATTTCCCCCAAATTTTTGTTTTTGCTAATCGAGATGGATTGAACAAGTTGGAAATTACCAAAAATGATCTTGCAGAGCTAATGAAAAATGGAGCGGCAAACAAAATAGAAAACCTTGATGTGCCGTTGATGTATCGTGCCACCAATATAATGTTACAGAAAATGCATGAAAAACTTATCTATAACGCAACCCATGATCCTGTGACCGACCTGTTTACTAGAGACGAGTTTGCAAAACAGTTGAAACACGAAATGACAATACTTGGTAATTCCAGCCATATGCTATGTCATATGGAAATTCAGGATTATCGTATGATCAATAATATTTGCGGAGTAGATGGGGGTAACCAGCTGCTAATAAAATTGACTAATTCGTTGACTAGCCAATTTAGAAATAACGAAATATTTGCACGATTAGGAGATAACACTTTTGGGATTTTGTTTAAAGACTGCTCTCCTGATGAAGGCTATGAAATAGCAAAAAAACTCCTCAATCTTATCAGTGGTTCTCATTTTGAATGGGAAAATAAAAGCTATTCTATTGGCGTTAGTATTGGCTTGGCACCTTTTATAGAAAAGGGCTACGATGTTCAACAATTACTGCAACAAGCGGATTCTGCAAGTTTTTCTGCTGAACGTTCCGGATATAATCGTATTCAGATATTTAAAGAGGATGATGAGAGTTTAAGTCGCCAAAACAAACTCCATGAATGGGCTGGGCAAATTGACAAAATCCTGTCCGAAAATCGATTATTTATTCGATGCCAGAAGATTGCCCCTGTAGATTTAGCTAATAACAATCGTACCCATTATGAAATTCTACTGGGTGTTAGAGATAATGACGGTAATACAGTTCCACCCGATAATTTCATACCCGCTGTTGAGCGTTGCAAACGCATGCCGGAGATCGACCAATGGATAATACGGCATGTATTTGACTGGATTGATCAAAACAGGAATTATTTCGATCGGATGGACGGATTTTCAATCAATCTGTCGGGGCAATCAATCAACACAGAAGAGTTCCTCGAGTTTCTTAAGGAAGTTTTGGCTTCCAGTAGTGTACCGCTTCAAAAACTTACCTTTGAAATAACAGAAACCGTTGCCGCCGTCAGTTTGATTTATGTTAAAAAATTTATCAAACAAATCAAACAGTTTGGCTGCAAATTTTCTCTGGACGATTTTGGATCAGGTTACTCTTCATACGCCTATTTAAAAAGTTTGAACGTTGAATATCTGAAAATTGATGGCGCCTTTGTTAAGGATATTGCCAATAACAAAGCTGATGTTGCCATTGTAAAATCGATGAACGAAATTGCTCATTCATTAGGTATGAAAACTATTGCAGAATATGTAGAAAACAATGATATTCGCGATATTCTTATGGAGATCGGTGTTGATTATGTCCAGGGCTACGGAATTCAAAAGCCTATATTACTAGCAGGACTGGTAGATGAACCCATTTTTTCAGAGAGCAACGGCTTTTAGGAGAAAATAAGTTAGGTGAGAACAACAAGTTTTGGGGTTTTTAATTTTTAAAAGTTCCCTTTGGCAATCCCCCACAATCGGCCATGTCTTGCAGGGCATGAGGATGATAAGAATGTAACTGGCTAAAAACTGGGAAACTTTAGAATAAAAATACTTTAAGCACAAAACGCCTCGATCCGGGCAATAATTCCCTGAACATCCAGCCCGCAAATAGCCAACAGTTCCTCACGAGTACCTTGTTCAACAAAGCTGTCAGGCAGACCTATATTTAACACCGGCATGAGTATATGTTGCGCCTGCAGGAAGTTATTTACTGCACTGCCTGCACCGCCGGAAATAACATTTTCTTCGGCCGTGATCAACAGCTCATGACTTTTCGCCAGTTCTTCAAGCAATTGTTCATCTATCGGTTTGATAAAGCGCATATTGACTACCGTTGCTCCCAGTTGTTGGCCTGCCGCCAATGCCGGTGTCACCATGCTGCCCCAGGCCAGGATGGCAATGCGGCTGCCCTGGTGCTTTACCTCGGCTTTACCTATCGGTAACGCTGTCATGGTTTTTTCCACGGCAACGCC
>JBAQEN010000710.1:0-3922 GCA_049286765.1 Methylococcaceae bacterium | reverse complement strand
AGAGTTCCGCAACTTCCTCGCGCTGGTAACCTTTTTTTCTAAGGTAAACCACCCAGCATTTTTTTCGTGCGCGTGAATTCTTATTCAATGTCATTTCAGGAAAAAGTTCGTCCAATTGCTTCTCTGTGATTATTTGGGGCTAGGAATTAGTTAGTTTGGGTATTTTTACAATATTTTAGGGTAACTGGAAACCGATATTTTGACCGCGCGGAGTATATATAGTAAGGTTGAAACGAAAATTCGGGATAAATCAGTTGATTCAAAATCCACATTATCTTAAAAAAACTGCCCTACGCATATAGCCAAGAAAGAAACTCGCACGCAACACATTAACCAAGCAGCAAGTCGCACCTACATAAATTCGATTAATTTTTAGGCTCATGATTTCATCAGAAAAATGCTGCTTGCAACTTCACAACATGATTAACTTTTGCCAGGCAACATGCCTACAGAGCCGGGTTTAATACGTTTACAGGTAACAACCACATCTTCCAGATGGCATTGTTTTTTACCAGTATTAGTACTACTGCATTCGGTACAAACGGCCTTGCCATTATCCTTTACTGCCTCAACATGCCAGCCGTAACCTTGCGTCTGACAAAACTTTTTGCTGTAGTTCTTGATGTTATAAGGTTTTGAAGCTTGTGCAGCCGCCTCTGATTCAACCGCACAGCCAGGCGAAGGCAGCGTATTCGCCATAAGATCCCTGTAAATATATTCTGTTGCCGATGCAGGACTTGCAAAAAAGGCTAATGCGGCCATCAAGCCTATTAAATTAAGTTTCATGATTCTTTCCTGGTTATTGTCGTTCTTTTTATGAAATTGTAATGCGCTAAAATAAATACAAATTAGCGCCCTAAATTAAAGCAAGAAAAATTTTTAATAATCTTTCAGTACCCGGATATTCAATTGGGCATTTTCCTCTTGAACTTGCTGCTTGATCGGGGCAAACTTTTCGTTCTCACTTTGTTTAATCAGGAGAATCCCTGCCACTATAACAAACACTGTGATGCCCACATATAGCCAGAATCTGTCTTTATTTTGTACTTCTACACTCATTTTTTCTACACTCATTTTTTTCACCTTTTTACTATTTCAAAGCATCAATGGATGCGCCAAAGTTGATATGAAAAACCTGATCATTTAAGACCAATGCCGGAACTGATTTCACCCCTGCCGCTTCTGCTTCGGCTACTCGATCAGCATGTTCTCCCAAATGTACAACTTCAACTTGATACTTTGAGCGGTCAATGCCATCGGCTACCATTTGCTCTGCTCCCAAACATACAGGGCAACCGGCGTGATAGAAAGTTGCAATACTCATATTAATTTCCTCTATATTATAGTAGTGAGTCGATACTATAAATGCAATTCAACGTGTCTGTCAATAAAATTTCGATTCGAAATTAAATAAATAATATTTTATTCCCAGACCTTAATGACTTACACAGTTGGTGCTGAATAATCAATCGCAAACCCAGTGCGGCCAAGCTCCGTTTTAGTGCATAAGACTAAAAATGAAAATCAATCATATCGTTGGTATAGGGATTCAAGACATCGTAATGAATACAGCATCTTGGAAGGAATTCTGCGATAATACAGAATCAATATTTCGGCATGGTAATTGCGTCTCTTCCTTATCGGCCTATAATTTTTACTCAATAACCAACACATGACAGATAAAAACACATTTAAACCCTGTGATTTAGTTATTTACGGGGCACTGGGCGATCTATCGAAACGCAAACTGCTCATTTCCTTGTATCGCCTTGAAAAAGCAAGCCTGATTGAACCAAATACCTGTATTATCGGTGTAGACTTGCATAACATAAAAAGCGCGGAGTTTGTTGAAATAGCGCACAAAAGCTTGCAGGAGTTTTTGAATGATGATATCGATGACACTGTTTGGGACCGTTTTGCGGCGAGACTTTCCTATCTAAAAATAGATTTGACCATGCTGGATCAATATGGACAATTAAACGCTGTCATTGACCAGAAATCCAGAATTATGGTGAATTACTTTGCTGTCTCGCCGTTTCTATTTAAAAGCATTTGCCAGGGACTCGCCAAATCCGGAGTTTTAACTGAAAACTCGCGCATGGTAATGGAAAAACCCATCGGCCATGACCTTAAATCATCAAAAGAAATCAATGATGTAGTAGCTAGCGTGTTCAGTGAAAAACAGGTTTATCGCATAGACCATTATCTGGGCAAAGAAACAGTGCTCAATTTATTAGCGTTGCGCTTTGCCAATTCTATTTTCACCACCAACTGGAATCACAATACCATCGATCATATTCAGATTACCGTTGCTGAAGAAGTCGGTATTGAAGGCCGCTGGGATTATTTTGATAAGACCGGACAGTTGCGTGATATGTTGCAAAATCACTTGCTACAGATCCTAACCTTTATCGCCATGGAGCCACCCGTCAATCTGGAAGCCGAAAGTATCCACAATGAAAAAATAAAAGTCCTTAAAGCATTGCGTCCAATTACCAGCAACAACGTTGAAGAAAAAACTGTACGTGGACAATACACCGCCGGTTACATTAAAGGTGATCCTGTTCCAGGCTACCTGGATGAAGACGGTGCTAATACTGAAAGCACTACAGAAAGTTTTGTCGCCTTGCGCGTTGATATTGATAACTGGCGTTGGGCAGGTGTACCATTTTACTTGCGAACTGGCAAGCGCTTAACCGGCAAACGCACCGAGATTGTGGTTTATTTTAAACAGTTACCACACAATATTTTTAAAGACAGCTTTCGTGAACTACCACCCAATAAATTAATTATTCATCTACAACCGAATGAAGGTGTAGAAATTGAGATGCTTAATAAAATACCCGGCATAGATGAACACATTAAACTGAAAAAGACCAAACTGGATTTAAGCTTTTCTGACGCCTTTAAAAAGAGCCGTATTTTCGGTGGCTACGAAAAATTGGTACTGGAAGCCATGCGTGGTAATCCTACACTGTTTCTCAGCCGCGAAGAAATTGAACAGGCCTGGACCTGGATTGATTCCATACAAAATGCTTGGCGCCATTATAAAGATATACCTAAACCCTATCCTGCCGGCACTTGGGGACCTGTCGCCTCGGTTGCCTTGATTGCCAGAGATGGCCGAGCCTGGGAAGAATGATAACCTTGAATGGCGTAAGGTAGCCGTATTAAACTTTTGAACCTTGAACCAATTTCTGTTTCTTATAACTATTAAGAGCTGATCTCCGCGTAACCCTGTATTTAGGAATAAATATGCATCCCGTAATAGAGAAAGTGACTCAAGAAATCATTGAGCGCAGTCATAAAACCCGCTCAGCCTACCTGAACTATATTGATGCGGTCGCCAAAAAGGGCCCTGTTCGTTCAGGAATGGGCTGCGGCAATTTGGCTCACGGTTTTGCGGCATGTAGCGCCAGCGAGAAAGCCGATTTGACCGGTGATCAAAAAGCCAATATCGCCATCATTACTTCTTACAATGACATGTTGTCGGCTCATCAACCGTACAAGGATGCACCTGATTTAATCAAGGCTGCCATTAGAGAAGCCGGTGGCGTCGCCCAGGTTGCCGGCGGCGTACCTGCCATGTGTGATGGCATCACCCAAGGGCAACCAGGCATGGAACTGTCATTATTCAGCCGTGATCTGATTGCCATGACGACCGCTATCGGTATGAGCCATAATATGTTTGACGGAGCTCTGTATTTGGGTGTTTGCGACAAGATTGTGCCCGGACTTCTGATAGGTGCACTAAGCTTTGGTCATTTACCAGCCATATTTGTTCCAGCGGGCCCAATGCCCAGCGGTTTGACCAACAAAGAAAAAGCCCGCGCCCGTCAAGCTTACGCTATCGGTAAAATTGGCCGCAAAGAGCTCCTCGAAGCCGAGTCTGCGTCTTACCACAGTCCAGGCACCTGTACGT
>JBAQEN010000709.1:0-2614 GCA_049286765.1 Methylococcaceae bacterium | reverse complement strand
GGAGATACTGCATTAAGAATATGCACTGATTCGCTATCGCCCTCGAGTACAAAATCCATTTCTAACCGTTGTGTTTCAATGTCCAACAATTGTGCTCTAATACCTGGCTTTCCCCAGCGCTGATATAAATTACTATCAATATCGCTAACTAAGGTACTCGCTAAATTCACCAAGTGCGATTTGGAGTATTTTTGTACTTCTTCCCAAGCCAAACGCTTAAAATCAAACTCAGACGACCATAATAAACGCGCTTGTCTTGACAAAATATCCAAGACTTCTAGACCCTTAAAATGACTAAAACCGTCATATTGCTCACGCCAAAAAGCAGGGATTGCGGTAGGCCCGATTTTTATAGCACCGTGCGCAGTTACTGTAAAATGCACCCCCAAAAATGGATTGCGCATATCAGGCACTGGATAAATATTAGTGCGGATAGCACCGGCTGGCTCATCCGAATAGATATATAAACCCTTGAATGGCAGGATTCGATAACGTTTCGAAAATCCAAATTCCCTCGCCACACTATCTGCATACAAGCCAGCGGCATTGATGATATAAGCCGCACAGAATTCGCCTTGTGAGGTTTCCACACCGTGCTCGGTTCGGCCTTTAAAAACTACGCCGCAATGAAATTGAACCCCTTCGGCTTCGGCATTTTTGCGCATGGACTTCATCACACTAACTGGGTCAACAGATGCGGTAGTAGGCGAATAAATAGCACGCTCAAAGGTTTTAACTCGCGGCTCGATGTATCGAGCTTCTTCTGCGCTTATTTCCTGTAATTCAATGTTATTACTACGTCCGCGCTGTAAAAGTAAATCCAAGCCTTGCAAATCACCAGCATCTTTAGCGACGACCAATTTTCCGCAAGCATTAACTTGAATTTGACTACGCTGGCAATACTCACGCATTGCGTAATTACCATCTCGTGTCAATTTGGCTTTCAAGCTATCAGGTGCGTAATAAAACCCGGCATGAAGCACGCCGCTATTACGACCGCTCGCATGGAAACCAACATCCGCTTCCTTTTCCAGTAAAGAAACAGCCATCTCTGGATAAAGCATTTTAAGGCGACGAGCGACATTTATCCCAATGACGCCGCCACCAATTACTAAAAAATCAGACTGATATTTAGTCACTAAAATCACCCGGGTGAAAGCGGATTATAGCCGGACAACTCCACTTGAGATGTAATTGAAATATTCTTATTGCCATATCTTCCAAGGTGCCTTGCCCGATGACCAAAGCTCTTCCATATGGTTTTTTTCGCGTAAAGTATCTATTCCCTGCCAAAAGCCTTCATGCTCAAAGGCTATAATTTGCCTCATTGCCGCGAGTTGATTGAGCGGGCTTGCTTCCCAGGTTGTGCGGTCATCTTCAATCAGGTCGAGACATTTCGGCGAGAGTATAAAAAATCCACCATTAATAAAACTGCCATCACCACGCGGCTTTTCGGAAAAACCTGCGACTTGCTGCCCATCCATTTGCAAAACGCCAAAACGACCCGGTGGTTGAACTGAGGTAATTGTTGCCCACTTGCCATGCTGTTTATGAAACGAAATTTCGGCTGTGATATCAATGTTTGCTATGCCATCGCCGTAGGTAAAGCAGAACGCTTCCTCATCTTTTAAATAATTAGCCACACGTTTAAGGCGACCGCCAGTCATCGTGTCCTCACCCGTGTCAACCAGCGTAACTTTCCAAGGTTCAGCCATTTGCTGGTGAACTTCCATTGTATTATTAGCCATATCGAGTGTGACATCTGACATGTGCAAGAAGTAATTGGCAAAGTATTCCTTTATCAGATAACCTTTATACCCACAACAGATAATGAAGTCATTCACGCCATGAGCTGAATAAATCTTCATAATGTGCCAGAGAATTGGTTTTCCTCCAATGTCTATCATGGGCTTGGGTTTAAGGTTAGTTTCTTCGGAAATACGAGTTCCAAGCCCGCCGGCTAGAATGACGGCTTTCATCTTTTACCCTTCAGAATATGCTTATTACAGGCCATTGCAACTTGCAATCCTTCAGAAATGTTGTTCGTCGGTACACACACAAACCGTTCCTCCATCAAAGGACGCATATTTCTCAAAGGGGCCAGATTCAATTGATATATGATGTTTGGCATTTTTATCCTTACTCTATTCGTTACGAATGTTTCAATAAACTTTCTGTCAAACCTGTGAGATCGGCTATGGTAGAAATAGCTATGCCTTTGCTTATTAGATTGCGGACAATAACTTTCGCGACCTCTTCTCGCCCTTTTTCTTCTACCAGGGCGAATTTGCTTTCTACATTCATTAAAAGATTCCATTCAGCTTGCAAAAACCAAAGGTACTTTATAACCAAACTCAGGGTTTACTAAAAGATGGCTTATACAATGACTTGATCAAAGACCAGTCCTAACGACACATGATTTTCTTCGAGTTTATTTGTTTTGTTTATAACAATACTCGAACGCTTAAACTCAATTATGATTTGTAGTTTTGTTTGGTAAATTTTAATTTTATGAAAGTGTAGTTCAAAAATATCATGTAATTTATAAAATTTACCTGTTTCCGAATCGATAATTTTTTAACAGTTGGAATTTTTGGATACCTGCTAAAAAATT
>JBAQEN010000708.1:0-3132 GCA_049286765.1 Methylococcaceae bacterium | reverse complement strand
TATTTTTTATGGTTGATGCGCGGGAAGGATTAAGCGCATCAGACAAAATCATTGCCGATATGCTCAGAAAGCTGGATAAGCCCATAATCCTGGTTACCAATAAAGTAGATGGTATTGACGCTAATTTGGCCGCTTCGGATTTTTATTCGCTGGCTTTAGGCGAGCCAGTACAAATAGCCGCCTCTCATGGCAGGGGCATACCTGAATTACTGGCACGGGTTGATCAACTGTTACCGCCTGGTAATGATGAAGTGATTGATGATGCCAACAAAGGCATTGGTATTGCCATCGTAGGCCGGCCTAACGTCGGCAAATCAACTTTAGTCAATCGCTTGTTAGGTGAAGAAAGAGTCATCGTATTTGATGAACCGGGTACAACCCGCGATAGCATTTATATTCCTTTTGAACGCAATGGCAAACAGTTTACGTTGATTGACACTGCGGGAATGCGCCGCCGATCCCGCGTGTCAGAGACGATTGAAAAGTTCAGTGTGATTAAATCCTTGCAGGCGATTGAAAAATCGAATGTTGTCATCTATCTGATTGATGCCAGTGAAGGCATTACCGATCAGGACGCGCATTTGCTTGGATTGGTGCTGGAAGCAGGAAGGTCATTGATAATCGGTCTTAATAAATGGGACGGGTTAACGATAGGTCAGAAAGAAACCGTTAAAAGGCAACTTGAAGTCAAGTTGCCGTTTCTTGAATTTGCCGAAAAACACCCGATTTCAGCGCTGCACGGCAGTGGTGTCGGCAAATTATTTGATGTCGTACATCAATTGTATGACTCGGCGATGATCGATATGTCAACGTCGGCGTTGACCAGAATCCTGAAAGAAGCCACCGACGCGCATCAGCCGCCGATAGTGAACACCCGGCGCATCAAACTGAAATATGCGCATCAAGGCGGGCGGAATCCGCCTATCGTTGTCATACATGGGGTGCAAACCGATGCCTTGCCAACATCGTATAAGCGCTATTTAACGAATTATTTCCGTGACAAGCTAAAGTTGTCAGGAACGCCGATACGCCTGGAGTTTAAATCGCCAGTTAATCCCTTTCATGGTCAAAAAAACAAATTGACCGATTGGCAAGTTCAAAAGCGTCAACGCTTGATGAAGCGTGTGAAAAACAAAAAATGATTAAGGTGAAAGGTTCAAGGTTAAAGGTGCAAACCGCTTTAACCAAGCCTTTAACCTTGTACCTTTAACCTTGTACCTTAAGTTTTTATGGCGACTATTACATTTCAAGGCAAACCACTACACACATCCGGCGAATTGCCTGCAATTGGCAGCAAAGCTCCTGAATTTAGACTGGTGAACAGTAAATTAGTGGATGTAACCCTGGCAACTTACGCAGGTAAAAAGAAAGTACTGAATATTGTACCTAGTCTGGATACTCCTACTTGTGCTGCTTCAACGCGCAAATTCAATGAAAAGGCAGCACACTTGTATCACACCGTTGTATTGGTCATTTCTGCTGATTTGCCGTTTGCGCAATGCCGGTTTTGTGAAGTAGAAGACTTAAAACACGTCATTCCTTTGTCAACCTTCCGCTCAAATTTTGCCGATGACTACGGCGTAAAACTGGTTGATACTATTCTTGCCGGATTGACCGCGCGTGCAGTCATTATTATCGATGAGCACGATAACATCATTTATACACAATTGGTCAGTGAAATCGCCAACGAACCGGATTACGAAAGCGCATTGGCAGCTCTGCATGCCAGTTAGTGCCAATAACTAAATAACCTTAGCAAAAATGTACATGCTCAAACGATTTTATTTTCATTCTTTAGTAACATACAGTTAAAAAACTTCTACAATTGAAACATCGATTCCATTCGACCTGGGAGCAGACGACGGCTCAGGTCTAACGGATATACAATTTGAAGAGACTGGATTTGTGTGTACGCACTGCATTCCGCACAGACCTCTTTAAGATGATCTTGTCAATGGGTTCGCCGGATTTACATAGGGGGCTGCAATCGCTTTCTATCAGGTATGATACAACTTAATCAATGTGGAGAATAATAATGAAATTGCGTAAATTGTTTGTTTTTGCTCTGTTCACAGCTTTGGCAGCGCCAAGTTTTGCTGGTTATCAAAAAGTCGAGGGTGACGGTTATGATGTGATGATCGATATGATTTTAAGACCGGTCGGTTTTGCAGCAACGTTAATAGGTGCCGGTATATATGTCGGAGTCAGTCCGCTGACGGCCATTTCCACAATACCTAGACCGCATGATGCCTTTGAAAAGCTGGCCGATACCATTGTATGTAAACCATTCAAATGGACTTTTATGCGGCCTTCAGGCGATTACCGGTATGATGAAGGTTGCGCGCGCAAGGTTCGCCCCGTTGCCTATCAACCGGCTCCTCCTGTTGTCGAACCGCCAAAACCAGTTGTTTCTAGCCCTGAACCGCCTGTTCCCCCGGACGTTAACAAGAAGATTGACGCTATTTTCAAAAAAGAAATGATGAAATAGTGTAGCTTTGTTTCATTTTTTGCTCATGGGTTAAAAATCTATAGTTTGTTGCATTTTTTAACGTATGACATGCTATCAGGAAATTGTCTGCCCCGAATGGGGCAGTAACCAATGCCAAAATCCGGGCGGACAGCGCAAAGGACACAACTTTATCGATGCTAGATGAGGGTATTCAATCAAGACGTTCCTTCTTTGCTTCTGCTGCCAAGCTGATCAGCAAAACCGGAATGGGATTCGCGGAATCGCTATTTCTCAGGTTTTATTCACGCTACTTGCAGTTTTACCCTCAAAAAACCGCTTTAAATACCAGCCTGTATGTGATGCCTCATTTTCAGAAACCTGCTGAGGAGATCCTTCGGCAACCAGCGTGCCGCCGCCGTCGCCGCCTTCAGGGCCCATATCGATCAGCCAGTCGGCTGTTTTAATCACATCCAGGTTGTGTTCTATGACGATGACAGTATTACCGTGATCGCGCAACGTATGTAAAACACCGAGTAATTGTTTTATGTCATGAAAATGCAGACCCGTTGTGGGTTCATCCAGGATGTATAAGGTCTTGCCGGTATCACGCTTGGAAAGTTCTTTGGAGAGTTTTACCCGCTGCGCCTCGCCGCCGGAAAGGGTCGTCGCATTTTGCCCTAGCG
>JBAQEN010000707.1:0-2116 GCA_049286765.1 Methylococcaceae bacterium | reverse complement strand
ATTACTTCATACTATGCGATATGAGATAGCATAATATGATTGTTCTGGTAGGCGGCACCGGAAGAACGACGATATCACCGAATTTGGCGGCTATGCGAGTTATGGTCGGGTGCGATGCTTTACTGATTGATACTGATACTCAAGACAAGGCGGCGTGACATTCCTGTAAATGAACGCTATTAAAATAATATGGTATGATATGATTTCATACGATATAACATGAGATGAGATGACATAATATGATTGTTCTAATAGGCGGGGAAAAAGGCGGCACGGGAAAAACAACGATATCGACGAATTTGGCGGCTATGCGAGCTTTGGCCGGACGTGATGTTTTACTGATTGATACCGACCCTCAAGGTAGCGCTAACTATTGGGTACAAAGTCGTGATGATGAGAACATTACTCCAAGGGTGGCCTGCGTTCAAAAATTTGGAAAGGGTTTACCAAAAGAGGTTCAAGACCTGGCTAAACGGTATCAAGACATCATCATCGATGCTGGGGGCCGTGATTCGGTAGAGCTTAGAGCGGCTTTAGTCGTCGCCGAAAAAGTGTTCATCCCGATACAGCCCAGCCAGTTCGATATTTGGACATTGAACCAGATGGACGAGTTAGTTGAAACCTCCAAAGCCTTCAATCCAGACTTGCAAGCAAAGGTAATAATCAGTCGTTCATCAACCAATCCTTCTGTTCATGAATCAGAAGACACAGGTAAATTGTTGTCTGACTTTCTTAACCTTGATCTTGCCAGCGTGACAATTCGCGACCGCATTGCTTACCGGAAAGCAGCAAAAGATGGCCTGGCCGTTACTGAACTAAAACCAAAAGACCAAAAAGCGGCTGATGAAATGGAATCACTGTATAAAGAGGTATTCGATGATGAGTGAATTAAAAAGCAGGCCACCGGTTAAATCGAAGCTGGATTTAGATGCCTTTATTACAGGCGCAGAAGAAAAGGTGACAGCCAAATCCACACAGAAACGCAAAGAAGTGTATTCGTGGGAACAGCCTGGCGTTCGCGAAGATGTGACCAAAGTTTATAACCTTAGACTCTCAGAACCTTATTTATTGAAGCTGAAATACATTGCTAAAAATACGCCAGACAGCATGCAAAAATTTTGTTTGGATGTTCTACAAAATGCTATTGACGCGAAAATTAAAGAACTAATAAAATGATATCATATCATACTGCTTTTAATGCAAGGGCAGGTATCTTGGCCTTCTGCCGATAATAAACTGGGTTGGTATATGGGAGATAGTAATGCTAAGACTATTGTTGCAGCTACTTATGGTAGCTTGTTGCCTATTACCGCACGTCGGCCATGCGGTGATTTCCCGTCAGCTTGATGAAGAAATTGATCGCAAGGTTGTAAAATCATCTACAGTGGACGCAGCAGCGGAGGATAAAATCCGGGCATTAAAGGAAGCGATTGCGAAAGGTGACGCAGCAAGTAAACAACTTAAAGAAGAAATTCAAAGTCTCGAAAAGATTCAAACGGCCCTAACAAGTGGATTAACTTGGAGCGGTGGTCACTGCTATAGTCGCGCTGCTGAGCGCCTTTACGAACTTCAGGAGATCACGCGCGGACAAAGATTTTAGGCGGCTAGAAGTAATAGAGAAAGCGCACCAATTGCAGTCTACAGGAATTAAGGTGCCCGCCGACATCCTTAATAACTACGAGGATCAATCTGGAACGCTGTCATAGATACGGTTTTAACTCATGAACATGATAATGAATCATATCATATCATTCCATATCATACTTTATTGCTTCCTGTCCATCGCTCGACGCCATTTATGACCCAAACCTGGAGCAGATAAAGCCTGGCTTTAGATGTTGTCAGGCACTATCAATGTGTCGTCATTAGGCTTGAAATTGCCAGTGACCAGAAAAATATTCTTACTGCAGCAGGGCAGGGCATCCATTACTGACGTAGCATTGTGGTCATCTGTTGATCATTCGGCTTACTGTATATGCTTGAACGCTTTGCTGATTTTCAACTTACTTAAGAAACGTTATTTAAAGTGCTTTTTCATTTAACCTGAGGTTGATGATACATTCGCCGCTTTTTGCTTTATTACAAGGCCTGGCTTCATGCAAAAGTACCTTTTAAC
>JBAQEN010000706.1:0-2500 GCA_049286765.1 Methylococcaceae bacterium | reverse complement strand
AAAAAATCAGCCCTCAAGCAAAAAACAGTC
This sequence comes from Methylococcaceae bacterium, assembly GCA_049286765.1. GTDB lineage: Bacteria > Pseudomonadota > Gammaproteobacteria > Methylococcales > Methylomonadaceae > JAGXGJ01. Next base: position 2,470 of record JBAQEN010000706.1, on the reverse strand, counting down.
ATCAAGATCACCAATTTTCAATAATAGTCGGTAAAAATCGGGTAAGGAAATAGTGGGGCTTCAAAAGTTCTACTTGTTTTTACACAGCCTGGACCCTCAGCTGCCTTTCGTCATCGCGTAAATAGACCGTCCGCTTGTAACTTCACAGCGGACAGCCAGTTGAAAAACAGTAGGTATACAATAAAAAACCAACCCATCCAACTAGCGCCAACACTGGGGTAATTTTTAGTTGTCGAATTATCCTCGAAAAAATTTCAAATAGTTTGTAACAAAATCGTACTTCTTCCGCCTGATAATTCAAGAAAGCAATAAATGCTTTTCTAATCGTCCATCAATTCAAACTACGAGGCTTAACAGCATGAATAAAAATACCTTAGCGCGTATTCTTGGTGGTGCAACAGCAACCGCATTAACCATCAGCCCATTGGTTCACCCGCAAGAAAATCCGTTCGGCATGTAAAAAAATCAGCGGTTCGCAAGTCGTTGCTGAAGCCGATGCGATTAACCACTAATTAGCAGAACGACGCCGCTACAAGGAACAATTCATTAAATCAACAAACGGTTGAAATGAAGACTACAAATTGGTTCTTTTGAACATTTAATTTTGCCCACAACCCATTTAATTCCTTTTTCATAAGCATTAGCTGTTGAATTTATACGGTTTTTAAATTTGTTGTCTATGGCATAGAAATAGCATGATGCTAATTTTTAACAAAGGAAGAAAAATTTAAAAAAACTAAGAGCATCTTTTAAATTTTTGATAGAAACTTAATTCTAACTAATCAAACTAAAAATCATGAAAACTCATATTCATAAATTAGCCACATACACTGCGTTGGTTTTGGTTTCAACATTGCCTTTTTCCGTAGATGTACTTGCAGATGTTGAAAAAAAACAAAGTTCGGTTACATCATCTTCGAGTACCGATAAAAGTTCGTCAGCACTCAAGCGTAAACTGTTACATGAAAAAAACCAACAAGTAGTCAGCGAAGCCAGAGATTCTGTATCAGGAACTCAACAAGCGCTCATGGATTTAGAGAAAAACGACTCCAAAGCAGCGCTTGCAATATTGCAGGAAGTATCAAAAAAGCTGGCTATTATTCTGGCTAAAAATCCAGATCTAGCTTTAGTTTCTGCTGATATTGAAGCCGACATTTTTGATTTTGAAGGCGACGCGAATGCTATCAAAAAGGAAATTAAGCAAGCCGATGATTTGCTAGATAGCGGAAAACTGCAAAGTGCCCGACAAATATTGGCTGAATTAGCGAGTGAAATGCGGATCACTACAATCAGTATTCCTCTTAGTACCTTTCCTTTAGCAATTAAAAATGCGGTAGCGCTAATTGATGCAGGAAAAACAAATGAGGCTGCGTTAGTTTTGGATGAGGTTTTAAATACCCTGGTTAAGCGTACAGAAATCATTCCTTTACCAATACTCCGTGCAGAAGCATTATTAACCGAAGCATCTGAACTGGAACATAAAGAAGATATGTCTAAGGAAAAAAGCAGAGCTGAAGTACTAAAGTTTACTGATGCCGCAAAAGAAAAACTAAAAATCGCTGAATTACTAGGCTATGGTGGAAAAGATGATTACCAAGTGCTTTACACAGCAATTGATGAAATTAAAGAAACGATGCATTCCGAGAAATCGGCGGCAACATGGGCAAAAGTTAAACAAACATTGACTGATTTAAGAAATAAAGTCATACAACCTAAACAATAATCAACAGTATAGCTGCTCGATTAAAAAACATAAGAGGTGATTTTCATGATAGCAATCATGCAGGAAACTGAAGGCAGAACATTTGTTGTAAAAGCAACAGAAAGTCTCACTAGCCAGGATTACGAGAAAATTTTTATTCCCCAACTCAAGCAACTGATAGATAAATTCGGAAAAATCAGAGTGGTACTTTATTTAGACGAAAAATTTACCGGATGGGAACTAGGAGCAGCATGGGATGATGCTGTATTTGGTATACAGCACCGACATGACTTCGAGAAAGTAGCGGTAGTGAGCGACAAAAAATGGGTTGGATGGGCTACCAAAATCGGTTCCTATTTTATGGATGGTCAAGTCGCTACCTATACGCTGGCAGAATTTAAGGACGCTGTGGCTTGGGTAAAACAATAAAGGAATCCATTGGTGTGCAATTGCACCAGAAACTGCCGATAGGGTATTTATCATGATTTTATAGGCTGGTTATTACTCAACATTAGCTTGTTTAAACAGCTTGAATAATGGGTAATCATCAAAAAAACTTGCTTATATTCACCGAATTTGACGGTTCATTTTAATTAAGCACACCTAAACAGAGGGATTACTATGAAAAAAGACAATTCGAAATTCCCTCCTCCATTGGATGCCGAAAAAGTCCGGTCGCTGGAGACCCAAGCCCTTTTGATTTACCTGAACAGCAATTTGAACGGCCTTTCCACCGCAGACGCAGAAGCGCGACTTGCTTTCTACGGC
>JBAQEN010000705.1:0-3567 GCA_049286765.1 Methylococcaceae bacterium | reverse complement strand
GTATTTTTAGGCATTTTTTTAGTCAAAAAAGGCGATTTTTTGAGGCACAACGACCATCGGGTTTTAGAGTTTCTGGTCTTAAAATTACTCACATTTAGTCACTTTGTTGGGACAATGACTATCGGGTAATTTACTTTGTGTTCTCCCGAACCAAGCATAATTAAATACTCTGATTTCATCGTATTTAAAAGTGTTTTAATGCTTTTAAGTTAATTTCGAGGTATCTTGATTTGTGCCCTATAATGTATCTACAATGAATCAGGATTCATCCAAAAATGAAGTTGAGTGCGAAGAAGTTATTCTGTAGGAAAAATACATGACAACTTATAAAAGTGACGTTGTTGCTTGGGCGAATGAACAAGCAAACTATCTGCGAGCCGGGCGGTTTGAATTGCTGGATCTGGAAAATATTGCCGAGGAAATTGAAGACGTGGGCAAAAGTGAACAACGTGAATTAACCAGCCGTATGGCGGTGCTTATAGCCCACCTGCTCAAATGGCGCTATCAACCGGATAGACAGGGAAGCAGTTGGCAACGAACCATCAAGGAACAGCGCAAAGCGATAGGACTTCACCTGAAACAAGTGCCCAGTTTAAAACCAAAACTTAATGATCCCGACTGGATTGAAGGTGTTTGGGCCGATACAGTAACGCTTGTCATCAAAGAAACCGGGATAGATGAGTTACCGGAATCCTGCCCGTGGTCGATGGATGATGTCCTTTCAGTCGATTGGTTACCTGAAAATATTAGATAACCGTACCCCATCCCGCCAAGCAAAAAAACCGGCCATAACCATAACAGCCGGCTCTATTTTTTGAGTAATATTCACCCCGCCTTATTGACGGGGTGAATATGCGGCGGCATTTACGTAGGAACATAGCTTACATCCCGCTACTTATTGAGCAAATCCGCCGCTGCCGGTGTTACAACGCCACTATCCGGCTTGGCTTTTGTTAAGTTATGCCGCTGCGAATTTCAAAACCTTCAATGCGTTCGAGTTGCGAAGCGATAGTCCTGTTCGTCTATAAACATAGACCTGCAAGTTAGGCTTTTGGCTAAAGGGGTCCAGCAAAACCTTGTTGCCAGGCCGCTCAATTGCCCTAAGCGCCTGGTTCCAGTCGCCAAACCACAAACTCAAGCTATTGGCCGCCGCCGCTGGGGAGGTTTCGCAAATTACGACGGGCTTGCCAAGCAATGTAACAGGCTGATTTTCCTTAATATTCCCCTGGTCCCACAAGAAATTTCCGGTATCATCTTTTACTTTTGAGAGTAAAAGCGCTATCTCGGAATTGCACACCCATACGGCATTAGTCCGGTAACCGGCCCGCAATTTAAAAAACATATCCTTAATAGCATCCATTGGGGTTGTTGCGTGCAGCGCCCCGCTAACGCCGGTCGGGATATGCTCGATCGTCCCGAAAGGCCGCGTTGCGTCTGCTGTTGCCGCTGTGGGGTGCATAGCCAAGCCGCGCGGACTGATTACGCCAAGCCCAGAAAATAAGGCCAGTTCTTCGGCTTCTGCGAATGACAAAGCAGTTTCATTAATTAAAAAGTCAACCATTGCCGTGCCTGAGTCATCTGCAAGTCTTTGAGTTAAAACAGGATTTGCATAAAGCTCATGCAGTCTGGTTGTGACTTTCACCAAATTAGGTGAAGCTGTCTCAGGCCGATCAGACCGTTCTCCGACCCAGTCAGCGCCTACGGCACTTATGGACAAAAGTTCTTCGTAGCTGTCACCCGTGTCAAGCTGAATGAAGTTGACAAGTTGCCGCAAGGCCGATGTATTGCGGACAATAGCGCCGATGCCCTCAGCCAAAACTGGATTAACCGACCAGCCGCCACTCGGTCCGACTGCCGACTCCATCATTTTGGTTTCGCCCCTAGAGCGAATAAAATCAGCAAGGCTTTTTTTCGATTCGTCTAGCTGGTATGAAGAACTGAAAGAACCGGCTGGAGCGCCGATCCGGTTGGCTTTCTTCTGGAATTCAAGAAATTCACGATCCAATTTGTTATACTTCTCATCGGTTCGTTTGATGAATTCCTGCATCGCTGTGCCCTGCTTTTCTAGCATGTCGGTAATTTCACTTAAATTACTACCGACGCCGGCCAGTGCCAGGCCGCTAAGGGTGAAGTCATCAGGTGAAGCGGCATAGCCAAAATGGGGCGCCAGGAATAGCGTAAATACGGTCAATAGTGACCATCCTATACGTGTGGGTATGTTTAATTTATTCATTGTCTTTTCTCTGAAAATTATTGAAGTAGGGTTGTTTCAACAACTTTGCAGCATCTCGCGGAAAGCGTTATAGCCTTAGCCGTATGATTAGTTTTGGGCTGATCCGTCCTGCGCACATCTCGCTGGCAGCACTGACTTATTGTAATATTAGCACATCACAATTCGTTCTTGCATAACGCATAAGCTTGTTTCATCGCTGATAAGATCAGTTGAGCATCTTTACGGGCAAAACCGCAAGCAATAAGTCTATGCTCGAATTCCCTGACGCTGTACGGGATACAATGGGCCTTATCATTGCTGGTTGGTTTGAATAGTTCGGCTGGATATTCCATGCTACATCAACAGGCTACAATCTTTAGTTTTAATGTTCTTTTGAGACTCTTGAATCAATTCGGACAGATTCTTGTTAAAAACTTCCAAATTATGCATAGACAAGCTGACATTATGTTTGTAGCCATCGGTAACGGCTAAGTGCACCAACAACTCAATGACGTCCATCACCATTTCGTTTGTCGCATTTTTTCCAAGACGTTTAACGATCGCATCCCGGCCCGCAAGGTACGCGGCTTTTTTTTGTTTATTCAGTTTTTCTAACTCGTTCATTTCAAATACTCTCGTCTTTAGCTGATAGTAGTTTTTTGAGTCGGGATTCGCTCTCGACAATGGCATTTTCCAGCGCCGCAATGCGTTCTTGTGACTTTTGGCCGTAACAATTGACGCTTTTATCATTAGGGTGCATTTTTTCGGCAACTAGATCGTCTTCGAGACCGCCAAGCCGTTTGTTTATCCGGGTTATTTCGTATTCTGCGCTTTTTCGGCAGGCATGCGAACAATAATCAGGTGGCCTGCCTGTTGTTGATGCTGGTTTAAATTCTTGTCCGCACTTTATGCATAAATTCATATAGTTTCTCCCTGATGGTCTTTTGTATTTAATTAAAAAGCCGCGCTTAAACAATTAGGGCGACGCGGTGCAAGGTGAATCTTCCAGAGATTTAACCACGCCCCTCTCTGCGCGTCTTCGCATTGTGGCAAGACTTACACATGCTTTGAAGATTTTCCAAGTCAAGTTCAGCGCCGCCCCTCGATCGCTCAATGATATGATCGACTATTACTGCAGGAGTCAGTTTGCCCGCTTTACGGCACTCCCTACACAATGGCTCAAGCTGAAGCTGTAACGCTCTAACTTTCTTCCAAGCTGTTCGATGGTAGAACTTGTCATGCTCGGCTTTATCAGGAGTCATGGTTTGTCTCTGCACCTTAAATGCCGCTCTACGATGCTTATCGCAAAAGCCAGGCTTATCAAGCAAAGCACTGCATCCAGAATGTCTACATGG
>JBAQEN010000704.1:0-2133 GCA_049286765.1 Methylococcaceae bacterium | reverse complement strand
AAATACTCACCGCAGGCGAAATAGACATCAAAACCAGCACCCGAGAGTTTTAGCGCACGCTGAATTGCTTCATTGGCATCTTTGACGGGAATGTTGTTGAATTTGTTGCTCGTTCTATCGTGCGCAGCTATTTGATGGCATAGCTCAGGCGTTTGCCAGAGTGCTGTTAACAGCTCAATTTTCGGTGGGAGTGCCCCACATTCATTGTCTGGATCGCTCTCAACGCTATGAGTGGGAGACAACTCCGTGATTTTTATTGAATTGGAAACAATTTTTTTAGTCGTTGAATCAGTGCATAATGGCGCTGGGGGAGGTACTGTGATTTTTTTCATTTAAATTATCCTATCTTTCAAGCGCTTAATAAACGGGGTTTATTTGCAGAGGGTTCGCGCTTGCGATAACGGACAATTTGGAGACTGCTTAAATCTCAATAGGAAGTTTTTAATTAGACATTTTTATCTTTGGTATGCACCCAAAAATCTTCCCCTGCTTATTTAGAATAAGCGATCACGCGTTCGTTTTCAATATAGTTGAAAAAGATTTTTTTAGTTCGGTATGTAATTTGAACGATAACGTCCTCATGCCGCAACACCGAAGAAGAGGCGAAGCATCAATTTTTCGCCTTCCCCCACCGCCACCCATGCTGTCAATTAATGGCTCCCAAAATGTCTGATGCCTCGGGGCGCTCCAGAACGTAATTCATGACCAAATGAAATTGGCGTGCACAAATCTCCCCCAATGGATCGTTGGATGCAGCTCTCAAATGCCCAAAAACATATAAGCAAATCCCTAGACCTACAGCATCAAGGGCTATTGAAGAATCGTCATTGTCGGGTGCCATATAGAAGCCCCCATTATCTAGCAAGTTAAATTGCCAGTAATTATTGACGGCAAAGTTACCACTTATGTCATAGATAAGTCCTTCGATGTACCTAAAGTGCTTCCCAAATATTTTGGCTGTGGCTTGGGTTCTTTCTTCTGCGGGTACTTTTTTTCGGGTGATAGTTGATATTGTCATATGTAAAATCTCTTTGATAAAATCGACCCCAACGCCAAACTCCAGACAAACATAAGCCTCCGCAATGAAGCGACTGGCTGTTGTATCAAGGTTTAGGGAGGGATCGGGGAAGTGGTGGGAAGGGAAGCTGAATCAGTCTGAATCGAAACAGCTTCTTTCTTCAGGGTCTATGCCAGCCATCAGACAAGCTTGGTTTTTAATGGCTTCGGCGAGTCCTTCCTCGGGGATTTCCCCAATCAGAACAGCGTCAAGTAGGCTATTTATATTTATAAAGCTCATGGCTAATTCTCCAATTGATAATAAAAGAACAAGATGACGCCTCCCAGAACGAGAAGCGTGACTAACAAGACTGGGTAAAACAAAGATAAAAGGCTCAGGCCAACAACCCCGACTAATCTTGTGGCGTTAAACACGAGGCAAAGCAGGCTGATAGTAAACATGGTTGATATAAGCATAAGGTTCCTCTTTTGATTTAAGGGCTGGGGGGTTGATATTGGTATAAACACGGAAACGTATATCGGATTCGGGATTTATTATTTAACGGCTATCATGAGTTGCCTCTTATATATGATGGTAAAAGCTGCGCATTACTTTTGGATATTAAAACGGCTGCGTGTCAGCTCCCTGGCAAAGTGCTCGGCATCATCCATTGACATACCCGCTTCATAGTGGCCTATAGCCGCTCTTTCAAGGAAGTATTCCAGCATATTCTCGTCCAGGCTCTTCACAAAGGCGGCAACCTCTGGACTGATTGGCTCAGGGTGAGGATTAGGGTTAGAAGTCATAATTTGTGTGCCTGATTCAGGGGAAGTTGAAATGGCATATTCAGAACAAAGCTCCAGAATCCTGCCGTCAATGCCCTCCTCCTTGGGTATAATAATGACTACGCCGAAGCCACTATCGGTGAAGATGAACACGGCTTCATAAAAGCCACCCTGATCTTCCAGATACTCGAAGTCAGGTGAAAAGTCTGGATCACCATATTCGGTGTCACTAAACAGACTTTTCAAAAGGGAATATCCAGTTGCCATTTCAATCTGCTCCGAGGTATCACCGGGTTCAACCAGGATGAAGAAGCCATGTTCATCTGGGTCATAGGGCTCAGGGTTACAAAT
>JBAQEN010000703.1:0-3014 GCA_049286765.1 Methylococcaceae bacterium | reverse complement strand
GCGATGTAGCGTTCAAAATCCTCGCGGAAATACTTAAGCGCGCTTTGCAGCGGCGCCATGGCTCCCGGAGCCAGGGCGCAAAAGGTATTTCCGGGACCTAGCATACGCGTTAATCCGGACAATGTATCAAGATCTTCCATGCGCCCGCGCCCGGCGATGATGTCTTGCAGCAATGTCACGGTCCAGGGTAAACCGTCCCGGCAGGGCGTACACCATCCGCAGGATTCCTGGGCAAAAAACTGTTCCAGGTTCAGCACCATTTGCACCGGACAAGTAAGGTCATCAAGAATAATCATGGTTCCGGTGCCCATGCGGCTGCCTGCTTTGGCTACGCCCTCGAAATCCATTGCTACATCGAGATGTTCGGGCAGCAAAAAATCAGTCGATGCGCCGCCCGGCAAAAAGCCGCGCAGCTTATAACCGTCCCGCATGCCGCCTGCATGCTCTTCAATGATTTCCCGGATGGGGGTGCCCATCGGCAATTCCCACAAACCGGGATTCTTGACGCGTCCGCTGGCTCCGAACAGCTTGGTTCCCTGATCGACGCCTCGCGCCAAACCCTTATACCACTCGACGCCATAATGCAGAATATGCGGTACATTACACAAGGTTTCCACGTTATTGACCACGGTCGGCTTGCCCCAAAGTCCGCTTACCAGCGGGAAAGGCGGTTTGGCACGGGGATTGGCCCGCTTTCCTTCCAAGGCATTGAGCAGCGCCGTTTCCTCGCCGCAGATATAACGTCCGGCACTGGTATGCAAATAAATTTGCAGGCTGAATTCCGAATTTAAAATATGTTCGCCCAGATAGCCTTCAGTTCGGGCTTCCTGCAAAGCATTTGCTATCCTTTTTGCGGCCAAGTGATATTCCCCGCGCATGAATATGTAGGCAATGCCGGCTTTAATGGCATAGGCCGCGATAATCATTCCTTCGATTAATTGGTGCGGGTCTTGCTCCAGCAGCAATCTGTCCTTGAATGCCCCCGGTTCCATTTCATCGGCATTGGCAACCAGATAGCGCGTTTGGGGCATATTGGCATCCATGGGCACCAGACTCCATTTGAGGCCGGTGCCAAATCCCGCTCCGCCTCGTCCCCGCAAACCTGCATCCTTAACCCATTGCTGAACGTCTTTCGGCTGCAAGTCTGCGAGTGCCCTGCGCAGTCCCTGATAACCGCCGGTGCTCTCGTAATCGGCCAGCGTGGCAAAGGCACGATCAGGCCGGATGTTTTTAGTCAGTGGTTTATCCAAAGTTTCCATAGCGCGTTACCTTCCGAGAATCTCGTTAACGGCATCTTCGGTTATGTCGAACCTCAGTTCATCGCCAACCATAACGACCGGAGCATGATCACAGGCGCCGAGGCAAACGATCGGTAATATTGTGTATTCGCCGTCTGCGGTCATTTCACCCGGCTCGACGCTCAAATGCCGGCACAAACGCTCGCGTACCTGCTCTGCGCCAAGCATCCAGCAGGTAACGCTGTTGCAGTAATGAATGACGGTATTACCGACGGGCCGGCGGTAAATCAGGTTATCGAAAGTCGCCACCGCTTCCAGTTGTGCCGGCGCCAGTTCCAATAATTTGGCCACGGCAACGAGGCATTCGTCGGAAACCCAGTGCCGGTGTTTCTGAATGATTTTCAGCGCCTCGGTAGAAACGGCCATTTTATCTTCATATTCACCTATCTCAGCGTTAATCTCCCGGATTTCTACGGGACTTAAACCTTCGAATATTGGTTTTTCTGCTTGCTCTTTCATTTCATCGGTCCACATCGGCCATGACAAAATCGATGCCGGCCAATATCGCAATCAGGTCGGCGACCATCATTCCCCGGCACATCATCGGTATCATCTGCAAATGCGGGAAGGAGGGCGTGCGGATACGGGTACGGTAAGACATGGTGCCGCCATCGCTGGTCAAATAGTAAGCATTTAATCCTTTAGTGGCCTCAATGGTTACACAGGACTCGCCGGCAGGAATCACCGGCCCCCAGCTGACATTGAGAAAATGCTGGATCAGGGTTTCTATGTCATGCAGCGTTTGCGCTTTGGGCGGCGGCGTGGTCAATGGATGATAGGCCTTGTAGGGTCCTTCAGGCATATTTTCCAGACATTGTTTGATGATGCGGATACTTTGACGCATCTCTTCAACCCGCACGGCGCAACGATCGTAACAATCGCCGTGAGTTCCCGTGGGTATTTCAAATTCGAAGTTTTGGTAGCCCGAGTAAGGCCGCGCCTTGCGGTAATCCCATGCAAAGCCGGTGGCCCGCAGGTTCGGGCCGGTTGCGCTCCAGTCGATGGCTTCCCTGGTGTTATACGCGCCAATACCCTGGGTCCGGCGCTTGAGGGTGCTGTTGTTCATGACCATCTTGTCATAATGATCCAGCCGGGCGGGTAAATAATTGACAAACTCACGTATGCGCTTGTCCCAGCCGCGAGGCAAATCCATTGCGACTCCGCCGATGCGAAAGTAGCTGGAATGCATACGGGCGCCGGAAATCGATTCCATGATATCGAAGACCTTTTCGCGATCAATAAACATATAAAAGATCGGCGACATTTGCCCCACGTCTTGGGCGAAGGTGCCATAAAACAACAGATGGCTGGCAAGGCGGTAAAATTCGCTGATCATCACGCGGATCACCTGAGCCCGTTCCGGAACCTGGATGCCGGCCAGTTGCTCCACGGCAAGCACATAAGGCAGATTGTTCATGGAACCGCCCAGATAATCGATCCGGTCGGTGTAAGGAATATAGGTGTGCCAGGACTGACGTTCGCCCATTTTTTCAGCGCCCCGGTGGTGATAACCAATATCGGGCAGCGCATCTATGATCTCTTCTCCGTCCAGTTGCAAGGCTATACGGAATGCGCCATGCACACTGGGATGATTGGGGCCCAGAGTCAGAAACATGAAATTGCTGACTTCGCTTTGTCTGCGCATACCCCAATCCTCGGGCACGAAACGCAAGGCGTCCTGTTCGATTTCCTGACGCTCGTCGGGAAGGCTAAAGG
>JBAQEN010000702.1:0-2194 GCA_049286765.1 Methylococcaceae bacterium | reverse complement strand
GGTAAGATATCCGGACCTAAATATTAATTCGTTCGGGCTCGACCAGAAGGTAAGTATGGCTATTGATATTGACAGCTTGAAAGCAAATTTCAGACGGTGGACTTTGTTACTAGGTGTTCTCCAGATTACTGTCGGCTGCATGGTTGGATTTATTCCCCCTTCGGCTGTAGCTTGGTTTCGCGGCATCGTGATGGCGCATATTGAGTTCACCGCTAATGGCGTCTTGATGGTCGTATTCGGCTTCCTGGTCAAGGAACTCTGTCTCAATTCGACCGCACTGAAAATATGGTTCGCGACACTGCAAATTGGCACTTGGGCCAACGGCGCATCTGGACTTGCAGCCGCCTTCATTGGGTCCTCGTCGAAGCTCATGCCGAGGCTTAATGAAAAGTTTCCGCCACCAAATAGCGCCGACAGTCCATTCGTTACCGGCCTACTACAATTATGCGGCGTTACCATCATGGTGGCTTTGCTGTTCACCATCTATGGCTTGCTGCGATCCAAGGATTCGGTGAAGAACGCGGCATCCTGACAATGTGATGGCAAGCGAACTAAGCAACGGGGGCGCGATAAAAAGTGCGGTTTTATAACCAGTAAGGCTTAACCTGCCACACTGAATATTAAGTGAAGCATTGAGCCAGAAATAAAAACCGCACTTTTAATTACACCCTTCGCTGCCGGGTTCTTTGACTGTGCTTTCAAAGTGTGTCTGCAAAGCGCCCCTTACAACAAAACCCGCTCGATACCGCCTTTTGCTGCCTGCTTGATATAGGTCTTCATCCAGTCCTTGCCCAGCACATGCTTGGCAATTTCCACGACAATGTAATCCACCTCCAGTTGATCCCCATCGTCCCGGTAGCGCTGCAAGCCCTGCATGCACGATGGGCAGGAAGTCAGCATTTTAATCGCCCCGTCGTAGCCATCAGCACGTAGCCTGCTTGTATTCTCCAGCAATTCGGCTGCTTTCCGGAAGCGGATTTGCGTGGAAATATCCGGGCGCGCAACCGCCAAAGTCCCCGATTCCCCGCAACAACGTTCTGATTTATTAACCGTCGCGCCGATCAGACCGCTGACTGTCTTCATTGCGTCCTGTTGTTTCAATGGACTATGGCAAGGGTCGTGATACAGATAACGGTAACCGTTAACACCGTCCAGTTTTACGCCTTTCTCAAGCAGATATTCGTGAATATCGATCATGCGGCAACCGGGGAAAATCTTGTCAAATTCGTAATCCAGCAATTGATCCAGGCAGGTGCCGCAACTGACCACAACGGTTTTGATATCCAGATAATTCAAGGTATTGGCAACCCGGTGAAACAGGACGCGATTATCGGTGGTGATTTTCTGCGCCTTGTCGTTCTGGCCGGCTGCGCGCTGCGGGAAGCCGCAGCACAAATAGCCCGGCGGCAAGACCGTCTGCACGCCGATCTCATAGAGCATGGCCTGGGTCGCCAAACCGACTTGTGAAAACAGACGTTCGGAACCGCAACCTGGAAAATAAAACACCGCTTCGGAATCGGCGCGGGTTTTGTTGCGGTCGCGAATGATAGGCACAATTTGATCACTCTCGATATCCAGCAATGCTCTTGCCGTTTTGGACGGTAATTTGCCCGGCATTTTTTGATTCGTGAAATGAATCACATACTCACGCAGCGCCGGTCTGCCTGTCGATGACGGCGGCTGCGCAAGCTGAGCCCGGCCCCAAGGTCTGAGGAAAAAATTGCCCAACCGTTGCGCTTTATAAGACCACTCGATGAGCAGTTTGCGCATAACCTTAATGCTATTGGGACGGTTGGTAGATAAAAATGCAATCGCCGCTGCTTTTACCGGGTTAAAGCTCTGCTTACCCATTTTGCGCAGCAGATTGCGCATGTTCATCGAGACTTCGCCAAAATCAATGTCAACCGGACACGGGTTGAAACATTTGTGGCATACGGTGCAATGCTCAGCCACATCCTCAAATTCTTTCCAATGGGTGATGGAAATGCCGCGCCGGGTCTGCTCTTCATACAGAAACGCTTCGATCAGCAAGGAGGTGGCCAGAATTTTATTGCGTGGTGTATACATCAGGTTGGCCCGCGGCACATGCGTGGAACACACCGGTTTACATTTTCCGCAACGCAGACAATCCTTAACAGAATCGGAAATCGCGCCGATATCGCTTTGCTGCATGATCAGCGATTCAAAACCCATC
>JBAQEN010000701.1:0-12428 GCA_049286765.1 Methylococcaceae bacterium | reverse complement strand
TGATCGGTCTGACCGAGGAGGACTTTAATCCCAACGCCGATGAAGTGGCTCAGTTCCATCGAAATGATCTCGATGTTATCGACACCGTCAAATCCAAGCTCATCCCGGAAGTAAAAGTGACGCATGCCGATGGCTCCGTGCACTGGTACAACACAGTCAAGATTCCGCTGATCGATGGTGATAAATGTAACAAAGTGCTCGTTGTGGCAACCGATATTACCGAGCGCAAACACGCCGAAGAAGCGGTGCGCCTGGCAGACCGCCGTAAAGACGAATTTCTGGCGATGCTCGCCCATGAGCTCCGCAATCCGCTGGCACCCATTTGCAATACCGTGCAAATGCTGAAAATGCAAGAAACGACTGATCCCAAGCTGGCATGGGGTCTTAATGTTATCGACCGCCAGGTGTCTCATATGGCGCTGCTGCTCGATGACCTGCTGGATGTAGCGCGCATCATGCATGGCAAAATTACACTGAAGGCGGAGCGTTTTGAGCTTAGCGACATTGTCAATAATGTGATAGAAACCAGTCGCCCTATGATTGAATCACGCGGACAGGAGTTGATCATCTCACAGATTACGGGGCCGCAATGGATCGACGGCGATCGTGTCCGCTTGGCACAGGTGCTGTCTAACTTGCTGAACAATGCCGCCAAGTATACCGGCGAAGGCGGTAAAATCACGCTAACTGTGATGAGGGATGGCTCTGATGCCGTCATCGAGGTCCGGGACACCGGCATCGGCATCTCCTCCGATGTCCTGCCGCATGTTTTCGACCTTTTTATTCAGGCCGATCGTTCCCTTGCCCATTCTCAAGGTGGTCTTGGGCTTGGACTGACTTTGGTGCGCCAGTTGGTCGAAATTCATGGTGGTACTGTTACTGCAGCGAGCGCCGGCATTGGTAAGGGCAGTTCATTTACAGTGCGGCTGCCGGCATTGTCTATGGAATCTTCTATTGCCGAACTCCCGCTGACTAAATCGGTGTTACCGATGCCCAAATTCCGCATTCTGGTCGTGGATGACTATGCCGATGCAGCCGAAAGTATGGCAATGCTGTTGAAAGCGGAAGGACATGAGGTCGAAACAGCCGATTGCGGCATGAAAGCGATCGAGCGGGCGCAAGCTTTCCGCCCGCAGGTTGTGCTGCTCGATATTGGCCTCCCCGATCTGGATGGTTATGAGGTCGCCAAGCGGCTGCGCGCCTTGCCGGAGACTCGCGATGTAACCCTGATTGCTTTAACCGGTTACGGGCAGGCTGAAGATCGTAAACGTTCACAATCGGCCGGGTTCAACCATCATCTGCTCAAGCCTGTGGATTTTGCGAAGTTATCAGACTTACTGGCATGTTCACAAAGTCAGAAGGGTGACTAGAGCCGTCATACACTAAATTAAGGGAACCTCTAAAAATTGCTTTTTTTATAATATTGACGAATATAAGTCATTGAAATTTATAAGCACCAATATTTAAAGTTGAATTAATAGAGGCGCCCTTAACTGTATGTAACTATAGTTACGCAGCAAATTCATTGTATAGTTGCTTATTAGACGTTTACACTCAGTCTAATTTAATTCGATAGTCTCTGTAATGCTGAATTTGCATGCCAGGGAGATTTCGAATTGTTAATGCCGGCATGGTTTTGTTTTTGAAGAAGGAGGAACTTTGCTGTAATCAATGTTGCTTTGCAGTTATACAACGAACAACAACAGGAGGGTAAAAAAGTTCCATACCCTCAATCCCTTAAAATTGACTATGAAAAATCAACAGCATCTTAAAAAAAAGATTGACAGCCAGGTTAAACGTATTAAAAAAGCGGAGCAGGATAGGCCGAATCTGTTATCACAAACGGTGTATATTGGAACATTGGGTTTAGTAATGGTGTTGCCTATTATTGGCGGTGTTTATCTAGGGCGTTGGCTGGACAGTTTGGTGGAAGGTTACTCAACGCGTTGGACGCTGAGTTTATTGTTTACCGGATTGGTTATCGGGATTTTTAATGTGTACTTTCTGATTAAAGATAAATAAAAGAAAAGCCCTGTAGCTTTAGAAAGATTTTTTTCTTGACCAAATATCAGCGTATATAAATTATGGATCATGAAATTTCATTTGCTTTAGGCCCAGTGGTAGTCGGCGCATCTATTATGACCACATGGGGAATTATGCTGGTGATTACGGCGCTAGCCTGGTTTTCAACCAGGCATCTGGACATGTTGCCTGATTCGTTGCAAACCACAGTTGAAGGCATTGTTGCAGCCATCGACGAGGCCATCAGCGCGGTTGCGCCTGAACACGGACGGCAAATTATGCCCTTTATTGCCTCCCTTTGGCTGTTTTTGATCATCGCCAATCTGGTTGGTTTAATACCGGAACTGCATTCGCCTACCCGTGATCTTTCCGTGACCTCGGCATTGGCTGTTTTAGTATTTTTTTCGGTACATTGGTTTGGCATAAAGACACTGGGGCTAAAAAATTATCTGCATCATTATTTGACGCCCAGCCCGATTTTGCTCCCTTTTCATATTATCAGTGAATTTACCCGAACCTTGGCGCTGGCGATCCGGTTATTCGGCAATATGATGAGTCTGGAAATGGCGGCTATGTTGATTTTGCTGGTGGCCGGCTTTCTTGCACCTATCCCTATTTTGATGTTACATATTATTGAAGCGCTGGTTCAGGCCTATATCTTCGGTATGCTGGCGCTGATTTACCTTGCTGGCGCCATGCAATCCCAACAAATTAGCTCACAGGAGTAATTTATGACTGACATATCCTTGATCGTTCTGGGGTCCAGTGTCGCCGCTATTATTGGCATCGCTTTGGGAGTCATGTTACCTGCGCTGGCCATGGGTAAAGCCATCGGCAGTGCGCTTGATGCCTTATCGCGGCAACCGGAATCGGAACGTTCGATTATGCGCACCTTGTTTATTGGCTTGGCCATGATCGAATCACTGGCTATTTATTGCCTGGTTATTATATTGATTGTGTTGTTCAGGAATCCATTGCTTGAATACATTGTCAATAAATAGTCTAACCCGAAGGCTCACATGGAATTCAATGTCTCCACCTTTATCCTTGAAATCATCAATTTCCTGATTCTGATCTGGATCTTGCAGCGCCTTTTTTATAAACCTTTGCTGGAAGTCATCGCTAAGCGTAAGCAATTTATAGATCAATCACTTGCCGATGCAAAAACCATGCAACAGCAGGCGGAAGAACAACGTAGCCTTTATGAAAATCGCCAAAAGCTGTGGGAGCAAGAAAAACAAGCCGCTCTCACCGCACTGCACCAGCAAATCGAAGTCGAGAGAAGAGTGCAAATGGCCCAACTGAATACTGATCTTGAGCAGGAAAGACAAAAAATAAATGTGACACTTCAGCGTCAGCAGAAGGAACTTCAGCAACAAGCTGAAAAACGTGCATTACAAAACGGCGCCCGCTTTGCCGGAATGCTACTGAAACAGTCAGCCGGTCCCGAGCTGGAGGCGCGATTATTCGCAATGTTGCTGGACAATCTTAAGACTCTGCCGGAAGCCTGCAGACTCTGTCTGCAAATGTTGGGAATTAAAAAATCGGTTCATATCAAGATCACTAGCGCCTATCCATTAACAGAGGAGCAGTGCCAGCAACTTGAACAAAAGCTGGGCTCTTTAATCAACAGTCAAATCAATTTTCAATATCAAAAGGATGTTGAGTTGATCGCCGGTCTGCGCATGGACATCGGCGCCTGGGTCTTAAACGCCAACCTGCAACATGAATTGATTGGTTTTGCCGAGATTGCCAATGAATCTGAATAAGCCGGAACCTTCCGCGGGTTTATTAGACAAACAGGCAGACTGGCTTGCCGGCTATCGGCCAGGGCTGCGTGTTATCGAACAAGGCACAGTGGTTGCAGTTGGTGATGGGATTAGCTGGATTAAGGGCCTGCCCTCTGCGGCCATCGAAGATATCCTGATTTTTGCCGATGGCAGCCGGGGTATGGTATTTGACCTTAACCTCGACAGAATTGGTGCAATTTTATTGTATGAAACTGAAGCGCTGACTTCAGGTACGACAGTTTTTCTTTCCCGGCATTCGCTCAGTATCCCGGTCGGTGGGGACTTTTTAGGCCGGATTATTGATCCATTGGGAATGCCGCTGGATGGCTTGCCTCCACCCGAGCATACCGGGCGGGAAAACCTGGAAAAAGGATCGCCGGCAATTATCGCCCGGGATTTTGTCGATAAACCGCTTTACACCGGGATTAAAATTATTGATACCCTGATCCCCATAGGCAAAGGCCAGCGGCAATTGATAGTGGGCGATGAAGGCTTAGGCAGAAGTTCAATCGCCATCGATACGGTCGTTAATCAAAAAGACCAAAATGTATTGTGCATCTATGTGCTGATCGGTCAGAAGCGCTCTACCGTTGTTAGTACCCTGGAAACCCTTCGGGATCATGGTGCGCTGGATTATACAGTTTGCGTAGTCGCCGAGGCCAGCGCTTTACCCGGCCTGCAATATATTGCTCCGTTTGCGGGTTGTGCATTGGCCGAATACTGGATGGCACAGGGGAGGGATACGCTGATTATTTATGATGATCTTTCCACCCATGCCAGAACCTATCGGGAACTGTCCTTGTTGCTACGCAGGCCGCCCGGACGGGAAGCCTATCCCGGCGATATTTTCTTTGTCCACTCCCGTCTGTTGGAACGGTCAACCAGTTTGAATGCAGAAAATGGCGGCGGCAGCATGACTGCACTGCCGATTGTTGAAACCATGCAGGGTGAAATTGCCGCCTACATACCGACGAATCTTATCTCCATTACCGATGGGCAAATCTATCTGGATAATGATCTGTTTGTATCAGGATTCCGTCCGGCCATCGACATCACCAGATCCGTATCACGAATCGGCGGCAAAGCCCAGCATATCAGTATCAGCAATCAAGCCGGACAAATGAAACTGGATTATCTGCAGTTTCTGGAGCTTGAGGTTTTTACCCGTTTTGGCCAACGGCTGGAAGCATCCATGGAAGCACGGATTAAACGGGGACGTCTGTTGCGGGAAATACTAAAACAGGATCGGCTGGCTCCACTCAGTAGCCTTTTTCAACTGGCCTGGCTGACTGCTTTTAATGAAGGTTTTTTTAATAAAGCAGAACCTAAAGATATTGCCGGGTATCTGGCAAAAATCGAACAAGGTATTGCAACTGCGACGCTGACATTGGACAGCAGCCATGAGCAATGGAGACGCGCAATCGGCGATTGGCTTAACATCGATTCCAAACAGCCTGCATGAGCCAAAGCCGTGAGTTGCAATTGCATATCGCTCAAATGGAGGAGATACGCAGTATTTTAAATTCGATGAAAAATCTGGCGTTGATTGAAATTCATAAACTGGCGCGTTTTCAAATCATGCAGGGTCAGGCTGTGGCTAATATTGAAAATGCAGCACTGGATTTCCTGGGTTTTTACCCAATTCCAGTTGCTAATGATAAGGTTACCCATATTTGTATTTTGCTAGGCGCTGAGCGCGGTTTCTGCGGTGATTTTAACGAAAGCCTGATTAATACGATTGCGGCAGGAGCTTATTCAGGAATAATCGCAATCGGAAGCAGACTTTGTAATAGGCTGGCAGATAATCCTCTTGAAGTAATAGCTTCAATTGAAGGCGCCAATGCCGCGGAAGAAGTGCCAGCCATCCTTAACCGGCTGATTGATACTATCAGTACATTACAGGTTGGTGAGGCCGATATTAGTCATTCAGGGGTCTACAGGGCGGCTAATGCCGCCTCCACACTACAATTGACCGTTATTTATCACGATGCCGGATCGAATCAAATCAACCAGCGGCAGCTACTTCCGCCTTTCCCTGCTCAAAAACAACGTACGCTACGTTATGGAAACCCGCCGGTACTCAACCTGGAACCAGGCTATTTTTTTTCTGACTTGACACATCATTACCTGTTCGCGGTGTTACATGAAATCTTTTACATTTCACTAATGGCTGAAAATCAGAGACGTTTACAGCACCTGGAAGGCGCTGTAAAACATCTGGATGATGAAACGGTGAATCTGCGGAGAAAATCCCAGATCTATCGACAGGAAGAAATTACCGAAGAGATTGAGGTGATTTTGTTAAACTCGGAAATTAGTTAAAAAAGCAAATTCAACAGTGTTTTTCTGGGTTAATCAAACAATCAAAAAAGACAAAATGGTGTCTGATTGCGAACGGTGTGAAGCTGATATTCCACGTTGGAGTGGAAAATACACCCGCTGCGGAGGGCAGAAGACAATTAAGGAGGTAAGATTAGATTCAGCAAACACGAAGCATTGTAATCGTGCGAGTTACGCCATGTTTTGATCCGGCGAGGATTTGATTTTATAACGCATTGGTCAGCTCTTGTATAAAAAATAAACTATTAGTACTTGAAAAATGATTTTTTCTATCAGCAATGTTAGAATTCATTTACTTATTTTACTGAGCAGATTTAACGGATGTCGACAGACCCTCACAAAACACCTCATGCTCCTTCTGTATTGGAATTTAAGAGCAGTACTTTTTCCGTACCCGTCTTGGTTTTGTCCAGTGATGATTTGGTTGCTATCGAACAGCAACTTAAAGAGAAAATCCGTCTGGCTCCCGAATTTTTTAAAAATTCACCCTTAGTATTGGACTTGCAAGAGTTGAATAAACAAGGGTACGATATAAATGTTGCAGCGTTGACAGAACTTGTTCGCAAGTCCGGAATATTGCCGATAGGGATACGTGGCGGTAGCGTGCAGCAGAATAAACAGGCGCTGGATCTGCTTATTCCTGTTTACTCTATACACAGTAGTGGTGTATCCGCTGAAACTCAAAAACAAAAAACCATAACTCCGCCTCCTGAACCGGTAACAGATAGCGCCACAACGACACTGATTACACACCCCATCCGTTCCGGGCAGCGTATTTATTCATCGGGTGATTTGATTATTCTGGCTCAAGTCAGTGCGGGTTCGGAAATTATGGCCGAGGGTAATATACATGTCTATAGTACATTGAGAGGGCGCGCCCTGGCGGGTGTGCAAGGCAATACGCAAGCGCGTATTTTTTGTTCCGATTTGCAGGCAGAGCTCATCTCAATTGCCGGAAATTATAAGGTTAGCGAAGACCTGGATGAAAGCGTTCGCAAAAAACCGGTACAGATTTATTTGCAAAACCATACTTTAATAATTAAAGATATTGTCTAATATCACTCTAGTGGAGGAAACAAGTGGCAAGAGTCATAGTCGTAACATCGGGTAAGGGAGGGGTTGGTAAAACAACAACCAGCGCCGCTATAGCCATGGGACTTGCAAAAAAAGGTCACAAAACAGCAGTCATTGATTTTGATGTAGGTTTGCGGAATCTGGATTTAGTCATGGGCTGTGAGCGCCGCGTTGTTTATGATTTTGTCAATGTAATCAATGGCGAAGCGAGCCTGAATCAGGCATTGATTCGCGATAAAAATTGCAACCTGCTCTATATTTTACCAGCTTCGCAAACGCGTGATAAAGATGCGCTAAGCCAGGAAGGTGTCGGTAAAATTTTAGATGCACTAAAAAAAGATTTTAAATATATTGTCTGCGATTCTCCGGCCGGCATTGAAAAAGGCGCTCATTTGGCGATGTATTTTGCAGATGATGCCTTTGTGGTAACCAACCCGGAAGTTTCTTCAGTGAGGGACTCAGACCGTATGCTAGGCATTTTAGCCAGTAAATCACGCAGAGCAGAGCGAAACGAAGAGCCGATAAAAGAATACCTTCTGCTCTCCCGCTACTCACCGGAAAGAGTAAAATTGGGTGAGATGCTTAGTGTGGATGATGTGCAGGAAATTTTGTCGCTGCATTTATTGGGTGTTATTCCAGAGTCAAAATCAGTCTTGAATGCATCAAATTCAGGAATACCGATTATTCTTGACGAAAAAAGCGATGCTGGTCAAGCTTATGCGGATATTGTTGCTCGCTATTTAGGCGAGGACAAGCCGCATCGATTTATTGATGATAAAAAAGGCTTCTTTGGGAAGCTTTTTGGGGGTAAATAATGAGCTTGCTGGATTATTTTAGAATATCTAAAGTCAGTTCTGCATCCCTTGCAAAAGAAAGGCTGCAAATTCTGGTTGCTCATGAACGAACCTCCCGTAACCAGCCATCTTACCTTCCTCAATTACAACAGGAATTGCTTGAGGTTATCCGGAAATACGTAAATGTAGAACAGGATGCCATATCCGTTAATTTTGAACAGGATGAAAATCAGGAAACATTGGAATTAAATATCGTGCTCCCTGAATCTAACGTTAAAATTATTTAAATTTTCTTTAATCAACAACTCATAAAGGTGATCTACAATGCATAACACAATCGGTGATGCTGCTGGTAAAATTTGGGCATATCTGGATAAAAACGGATCTGCTAGTGTAACTAAAATTACCAATGAAACGGGGGTAAGCAAGAATGACATCCAACGTGCAATTGGCTGGCTGCTTAAGGAAGACAAACTGTCAATTGAAGTAATAGGCCGCACTGAAACATTATCGTTAAAATAAGGTTCTTCAATAAATAGAGGCGCAAAGTCGGAAAACATGGATTCTTCCGCTTTGCGTTTTTTGCTGCAATTCATAAAAATTTTTGATGCTTCGGGTATTGCTCTAATTTGTCATGCTATTTTTGTGCATTTACTTTGCCGGCAATAGCCGCTTCAACAATTTTTACTTATTTCTTACCAGTCCTTACAATCGATATAGCGGTTCCAGACTGATATCATTCGTAGTTGCTATTTTTTCTCTGGCTTTGTTTTCGGTAAACGCCTGAAAGAGCTTTTTACCTTGCCACTGTTTTTCTTCCTTGCCGTATAGAATGTGATTCAAATGCAGGATTTCATCTCTTAACCGGGCATCACAAAATTCTGCGATTGCGCCCAGATTAGAAACCCTGTATTTTTCCCGGCCCCACTCAAGCAAGGCATCTTTAGCCGCTACAGCATTGTTATCGTTGCATGCTTTTTTTAAGTTTTTAATAATCCCTTTTAAACTGATTTCTGCATCATCGATTTCGATAACTTCCTTTTTAACGGATCGTTTAGTTAAAAAATAAATCAGTGTCAATAGCCAGCCTGATGCTAAAAAGATCGAAACCCATAGCCACCTGTTATTTTGCTGTGGTTGAATAGCCGGTTTTACCTCAATTTTCTGCGGGGTTTTAGCTGTTACTGCCGGAGTAGTTGCTGCTGCCTGAGTCTCTGCGCCCCCAATCGCCGTTATTGTCGTTTCGGGAATTCTGGCAACTTCAAGCTTTTGGCTTTCTGTATTAAACCAGGGTATTTCTATAGCAGGTAATGTGTAACTGCCTGCTGTTGAAGGCATCAGGGCAATTTTTTCTTCTCTGAAAGCCAGCAAGCCATCGGTTTTTTTATTTTCCTGTAATACGGGTTGGTCCGGATAGGCTTTTAATTGATCATTGGTTTTTGTGGTGTTCAACTCGGGCAGTTGACCAACTGTTGTACCTTTTGCCAATAAAGTCAACGTTCTGGTCAACGGTTCTCCGACCTTCATTTGTTGAATATCACCTGACCATTCCTGCTTCAAGACAAGTTGTTCTGCTGATAGCCAATGCTGTCCCGTAAAAGATGCTGGCGCCGGTTTTACATTCAGTGTTACCGCTTTTGATTCAACTCGTCTGGTTTTGGTTATCTGGGAATTAAAAAAGCTATTAAAACCGGGACGGTTCGTGGTTATTACTTCAGCCGTTAATACCAGCGGATTAACAGTTAATTGGCCGCTTTTTTGCGGAAAAATGGCATATTTTCGTTCAGTCACCGAATAATTCACTCCGTTGACCTGTGTATTATAATTACTGTCTTCACCTAATCTTTCAATCACCGCATCTGCCAGTTCCGGTTCATTCAATCTTGCCTGGGAGATATCGACTTTTGTATATAAACGCAAGGTATAAATCACCTGAGATTGGATATAGGGGCTTTCCGGCGCCGCCTCAACCTCTATAAACAAATCCTCATTGTTTTTGACAGCTTTATTCGTTGCATTTTGAGTAACCAGAATGGCAGACTGCTGGCTGATGTCATTACCGAATTTTACTGGCGGAATAATCAGGTTGCCTGCTTGTTTAGCCATCACTTCGAGCGTCCACTGAATCGACTTGCTGGATTTTCCGTTAATCCACGATGAACTACTGCTGTTACTTTGCTTGAGTATGGAAAAATTCTGTTCCAACGGGCTGAAATCGGGGTCATCGTCAGGTGACTCGGTCGCAGTAAAGATTATCTGGAAAGACTCATCAAGACTGACCGGATTACGGTCTACCGAGACATTAATGTCTGCTGCGAACAGGATCTGAGGCACACTGGTCAGTAACAACAGGAGAAAAAACAGTGAGATATGTAATTGGTCTTGCTTTCTAATGTTCATATATTTCATCATTATTTATCATTTTTCGCGTGTGATAAGCCATTTAAAAACCTGACTAATCGCATTTCTACGCCATCGTTCCAGAGACTTTTAACACTTGTTCTTTACTAAGAAACACGAGTTTTTTTGTTAAGAGACCTTTTTAGCTATTTATTTTAAACATTTTCCGACAAGGAATTCTGCTAAAAGTGCAAAAAACAACCCCGAGCTAAATTTTAAACTGAGTACACTGGCGGGGTATTCCGGAAAAAACATCATGACAAACCATAACACAAAAATGTTGTTTTCATTTGATTAACGCACAATAGCAAGCCAATAAAATCAAGCCTTAAGCACATGATCCGGTAAGAAATAGACAATCGCCCAGAAATGCTCCATTGATAAAAAAGTACTTTTGAAGGCCTTGTTATACTTGGCTTGTGTGAATTGGAGCAGCCGATAAAGCAAGTTACGGTTGATTGATGCAATTCCCTCGACCGTTTCAGGCGTAATTGAAAATCCGTAGCCAATTTAGTGTATGATTTAACGCAAGAGTCATAACCGGCATCATTCACTGCGTTTACAAGGATTTTTCACCCAGTCCGCCACCCGTGATCAGCGGGCAGATCAAAACAAAAAACTTCATAATGGCCATTAAAAAATCCGAGCTTTATTCCTCACTCTGGTCCGGTTGCGATGAACTGCGCGGCGGCATGGATGCCAGCCAGTACAAGGACTATGTTCTCGTGCTGCTGTTCATCAAATATGTCAGCGACAAATACGCAGGCGTGCCTTACGCGCCGATCACGATTCCAGAAGGCGCAAGCTTCAGGGACATGGCCGCGCTCAAGGGCAAGCCCGACATCGGCGACCAGATCAACAAAAAGATCATCGCGCCGCTGGCCAATGCCAACAAGTTGTCGGACATGCCCGATTTCAATGATCCGAGCAAACTGGGCAGCGGCGCTGAGATGGTTGAGCGTTTAACCAACCTGATCGCCATCTTCGAAAACAGGGCGCTCGACTTCAGCAAGAACCGCGCGGAAGGTGATGATATCCTGGGCGACGCCTATGAATACCTGATGCGTCACTTCGCCACCGAGAGCGGCAAGAGCAAGGGCCAGTTTTACACGCCTGCGGAGGTCAGCCGTATCATGGCGCAGATCATCGGCATTCACGATGCCCAAACGACCAACAACACCACCGTTTATGACCCGACCTGCGGTTCGGGATCGCTGCTGCTGAAAGTGGGCGACGAAGCCCGCGCCAAGGTCACGCTTTACGGACAGGAAAAGGACGCCGCCACCTCCGGCCTGGCGCGTATGAATATGATTTTGCACGATAACCCGACGGCCCTGATCAAGCAGGGCAACACGCTTGCTCATCCGCTGTTTACCAGTGATAACGGCCAGCTCAAAACTTTTGATTACGTCGTCGCCAATCCGCCGTTCAGCGACAAGCGCTGGAGCACCGGCATTGACCCGTTCAACGATACTCACCAGCGTTTTCAGCATTTTGGCACGCCGCCAGCCAAACAGGGCGATTACGCCTATCTGCTGCACATCGTGCGCTCGCTGAAAAGCACCGGTAAAGGCGCCTGCATTCTGCCGCACGGCGTTTTGTTTCGCGGCAACGCCGAAGCCGATATCCGCAAGAATCTGATCCGCAAAGGCTACATCAAGGGCATCATCGGCTTGCCTGCCAACCTGTTCTACGGCACCGGCATCCCCGCCTGCATCATCGTCATCGACAAGGAAAACGCCCACACCCGCAAGGGCATTTTCATGATCGACGCCAGCAGCGGCTACATGAAAGACGGCAACAAGAACCGCCTGCGCGACATGGACATCCATCAGATCGTCGATGTCTTCAACAAGCGACTGGAAATTGTCAAATACTCGCGCATGGTCGGCGCCCTGGAAATCGAGAAGAACGAATTCAACCTGAACATCCCGCGCTATATCGACAGCAAGCAAGCCGAAGATATACAGGACATTGAAGGCCATTTGAAGGGTGGCATCCCCGGCGC
>JBAQEN010000700.1:0-1941 GCA_049286765.1 Methylococcaceae bacterium | reverse complement strand
TATACCCGCATTGTTAATTTTAGTATTCGGTTTTTTTCCAAATAGTTTGCTGGAAATCAATCATAAAGCTTCCGAGACATGGTTATCCCGATTACTGGATCAACCGGTATTGGAGCGTAATGCAATCTAGGGCTTAACGTAAGGTCTTGAGCTCGTATTATGCCCTTACCTTCATTTTATCTGGTAGATAAAAGCGTCGCCCATTCTAACAGCTACCAATAAATCCATATACACGATGCCATAGTCAAAATTAATGAATTAACTTTTATTCTTCACCCATGGTTGTTTCATAATTATCCTGCGACACATCCTGATAAATTCCGGTCAATTTACGCTTGAATTCATTAGTAACCAGCCTGGAATCCTGCTTGCTTTTTACCACGCGCGGCGTAATCAGGACCACCAGTTCGTTTTTGTTTTTTTCATAAGTTGTACTGCCAAATAATGGCCCTATCAACGGCAGTTGATATAACCAAGGAATCCCGTTTTTGTTCTCAGTGTTTTGTTCGTCAATTAAGCCGCCTAACGCTATCGTTTCACCGTCCAATACCGCCACGGAACTTTCAATCTCTTTTTTATCAATGGTAGGAGATTGCTGTTGTGTTTGAGTTGGATCTGTTACTTTTACTACGTTACTGACAACTTGCTTGATTACCATAATGACCATCCCGTTCGCATTAACCCTGGGCGTAACTTCCAGGGTGACGCCGGTATCTTTATATTGTATTGTATTGGATTGAGCAAAGGAGTTAGCCTCTAAACCGCCAGCAAGAGGTATCGATGAGGAGCCGGTTGATGTGGGTACTTGTTGACCGACATTTATTTTCGCTTGCTGATTATTCAGCACCATTAAAGACGGCGATGAAATGACATCAACGTTACCCTTACTGGCTTGCGCACGTAAAATAGCTTTTACAGAACCCGAATTCTGTACCAGGGTAAGTCCACCTGATGCAGCGGCGGCGGCCCCATTAGCTATCAGAGTATTTAGGGGAATTCCATCCCCTAAGCCGCCCTTTGTTGTATTGCTAGCGATTGCAGTATTTCCTTCTCTTATAAACCATTCTATGCCGTACTGTAAATTATCCGTCAGCTTAACCGAGACGACTGACGCATCAATCAATACCTGCAGCGGCAGTATATCCAGTTGTTCGATAACCGGCCGAATCACTTCATACTCGCCAGGTGTAGAGACAACAACTACCGCATTATTCGCTTTATCAGCGATTATTTTTACCTCGCCGACATTAGATACCTTGGCATCGCCAGTCGACTGACTACTGACTGAGCTTTTGCTGGACGCCGACTTCGGCTTATCGGCCGCCGGTTTATTGCTCATCTCGGCTGCCGTTTTTCCCGGTGCAACTTTTGCTGACTTTTCTTTCTTTGCGGCGCCAGTAAAAATTTCATTCAAGGTGCCCGCCAATTCCTCGGCATCAGCATGTTGAACCTTGTAGACATTGACGCCTCCGCCACTGACTGTGTTGGATCTATCCAGCCTGTATACCCAGTTTTCAATATCCCGTAAATATTGTGCCTGATGGGTTACGGCCAAAATCGCATTTAATCGCTCTATAGGAATAAACTGAAAAAACTCTGACTCACCGGCTTTACCTTTTTGATAAAAAATACCTTCAAGCTCTTTAATCATAGTTTCCGGGTCTACATGCGCCAATGGAAACACGCCGAAAGAACGGCCTTTTAACACATCAATATCAAACGTGCTAACCATATCCATTACCCTGGTTATTTCATCGGCTGTCCCGGAAGCCACCAGAATATTGCGTACACCATCGACATTGAGAATGGTTTTTTCATGCACCAGCGGTTTTAAGATGTCGGCAATATCCTGAACAGCGACATTTCTAACCGGTATGATTCTGGTCTGGTAGCCGGTTCTGCTGCTGGAAATGTTGGAACTGTATAACGCTTCTGCGGTAG
>JBAQEN010000699.1:0-5092 GCA_049286765.1 Methylococcaceae bacterium | reverse complement strand
GTTACAATGGATCATTTCATCTTATTTATCAATTGGTAACATCAATAATGAACAACCCGATTATTTATGCGCTCGATTTTGACGGCGTTATCTGCGACAGCGCAGTGGAAACTGCGATAACGGGCTGGAAAGCGGCCGGCAGCATCTGGAAAGACATGCCCAAGGCGGTTCCACAAGCGAAGATTGATCGATTCCGGCTAATAAGGCCGAACATAGAAACGGGCTACGAAGCTATTTTGGCAATGCGCCTGCTCTATCTGGGCGAAACAATCGAGTCGCTTGAAAGCGGCTATAGCGACAAAATCCAGGCCTTGTTAAAAGAGGCCCAGTCCACCGTTGACGACCTGAAAAAACTGTTTGGGGAAACCCGGGATGTCTGGATTGCTAACGACTTGGCTGACTGGGTAACGATGAATCCGTTGTTTCCCGGCGTAGCAGAAAAGCTGAGAATGCTTGGGAAGCAATATCCCTGGTATATCGTCACAACCAAACAGGAGCGCTTCGTCAAACAGATATTGAAAGCCAATGCGATTGAACTGGCGGACGAACGCATTTTCGGCCTGGACCGCAATATGAGCAAGGTGGAAGTCTTAAAGGGACTTTTAAAAACCCATCCCACCGAAATAATTTATTTTGTTGAGGACCGGCTGCCGACGCTATTGAATGTTTTGAAAACTGAAGAGCTTGCGAGCGTTAATCTGATTTTTGCAATGTGGGGTTATAACACCGCCGAAGATAAAGTGCGAGCCGCAGGGCAACCCTTCACCTTGCAAAAGCTTGAAGATTTTCTTGCGTTTTAGTCCTTGCTGGAGAAATAATAAAGCTCCCTACCCTATTCACCCACAGGTATTTACATAAGTGCGTGCTCCTTTTCCCTTGAGGGAGAAAGATGTATTTTCAACTCATTATGTTTGAAATATAAAAAATTTGTGTAGATGCCTACGCTATTAAACTGGAGTAAATTGTATGTCACTGACCATGTACCAAGCCTCTATCCCGGTTTTTATCCATATGCTGGGAAATTTATCAAAGATAATCGATAAAGCCGCCGCACATGCCGAGGCGAAGAAAATCGATCCAGCCATCTTTATCAACTCACGCCTGGCTCCCGATATGTATCCGCTTAGCCGGCAAATTCAAATTGCGACCGATATGGCAAAAGGGTGCGCTGCACGCCTTGCCGTCATTGAAATACCAAGCTATGCGGATAACGAATCAACATTTCCCGAGTTGCAGGCGCGTATCGCCAAGACCGTCGCTTTTTTGCAAAGTGTAAGCGCTGAGCAAATTAACGGCAGCGAAGAACGCCCTGTTTCACTGAAATTGCACGGCAAGGAAATTGAATTTTTAGGCCAGCCTTACCTTCTTCATTATGCGCTTCCCAATTTCTATTTTCACATTACAACAGCCTACGCCATTTTGCGGCATAACGGCCTGGAAATAGGCAAAATGGACTTTGTCGGGAATTTCTAAATTGCGCTTTTTACTATCCAAAGAAGCGTATTTTCAATAACCCTTGATGAAAGTAGATAATACTTAGGAGCTTCAAGGGTTAAGACGCCTGGCTATTCAAATAGTCTTCATAATTACCATTAAAATCAACTACGCCATTTGGTGTTAATTCGATAATCCGTGTCGCCAGTGAAGACACAAATTCCCTGTCATGGCTGACAAAAATCAGGGTGCCGGGGTAATTTTCCAGCGCGGTATTCAGCGATTCAATGGATTCCATGTCGAGATGGTTGGTGGGTTCGTCCAGCACCATGATATTGTTTTTTTGCAGTATCAGTTTGCCGAACAACATGCGTCCCTGTTCTCCACCCGAGATGACTTTGACGGATTTATAAATTTCATCGTTTGAAAACAATAATCGCCCCAGAGTGCCGCGTATGGTTTGATCATCGTCGGTTTCTTTACGCCATTGCCCCATCCATTCGATCAGCGATATATTTTCAGCAAAGTCGTCGGCATGATCCTGGGCGAAATAGCCCACTTCAGCATTTTCCGACCATTTAATTATTCCGGTATCAGGCATTAAATCCCGGACTAAAGTTCGCAACAAAGTGGATTTACCAATGCCGTTGGGACCAATAACCGCAACGCGCTCACCGACGGCAATCATCAGATTCAGGTTTTTGAATAGCGGCTGTTCAGTGTAGCCTTTGCTTAAACCTTCGACTTCCAGCGCCAGGCGATGCAGTTTTTTGCTTTGATCAAAACGAATAAACGGATTAACCCGGCTGGATGGCTTTACTTCATCCAGTTTGATTTTATCCAATTGCCTTGCGCGAGATGTGGCTTGTTTGGCTTTGGATGCATTCGCCGAGAAGCGGCTGACAAAGGTTTGCAGTTCGGCAATCTGGGCTTTTTTCTTGGCGTTTCCGGCGAGCAAATGTGCCCGCACTTCTGTCACAGCCGTCATGTAATCGTCATAGTTGCCTGGATAAATGCGCAACTCGCCGTAATCCATATCGGCCATGTGTGTACAGACGCTGTTTAAAAAGTGACGGTCATGCGAGATGATAATCATTGTGCAGTTGCGCTGGTTCAGTATGTCTTCAAGCCAGCGTATCGTATTGATGTCCAGGTTGTTGGTCGGCTCATCAAGCAGCATGATGTCGGGGTTGGAAAACAAAGCCTGCGCCAGCAAAACCCGTAGCTTCCAGCCTGGCGCTACAGCACTCATCGTACCATTATGCTGCTCCAGCGGAATGTCCAAACCCAACAATAGCTCACCGGCCCTGGCTTCGGCGGTATAACCGTTGTATTCAGCGAACACCGACTCAAGCTCGGCAGCACGCATGTAGTCGTCCTCGGAAGCCTCCAGATTGGCATAGATCGCGTCGCGCTCGGACATGGCTGCCCACATTTCGGCGTGCCCCATCATCACCACGTCCAGCACGCGCTGGTCTTCATAGGCGAATTGATCCTGGCGCAAATTACCGAGCCGCTCATTAGGACTGATGCTGACGTTGCCTGCTGACGGCTCCAAATCGCCGCTCAATATTTTCATGAAGGTCGATTTGCCGCAGCCATTTGCGCCAATCAGACCGTAACGGTTGCCGTCGCCGAATTTGACAGAGACGTTTTCAAACAGGGGTTTTGCCCCAAACTGCATGGTGATGTTTGCTGTAGATATCAAGTTGTTGTTCCGAGGGGTAAAAGAAAAAAATTAGTTTCACCACAAAAGACACGAAAAGCACGAAGTTTTATTTTTCTTCGAGTTCTTCGAATCCTTTATGGTAGATGTCAATATTAAGCAAGCCGGATTTCAGGCTCTATAAGGGATGTCTGTTGGTCATCACTGATCCAAATCTGCCCGACTGGCAGGCTGATTTGCAATTGCATCGCGCGTTTTACCGGAAGTGCGAGGTGATCGGTTCCCGGTTTAAGCAAATTAATAATTATAAGATCGTTAAAGCGTTCCAGTTGGTGTTGAATCTGATGCTACCAAACTGTTTAATTGATTGAGCGTTGATAGCTGACGGTAAAGTCATTCAAATGAGATAAAACTAATGGCAAGTGCTCAGCTTTTTCAGGATTAAATGCGTTGACGCCGACACGTGATAAATAATAAACCTGATCCGGCATATAATGGCCTGTTGCTCTAATTTCGCCTTGATAATTATAACGGCTTCTAAGCAGCCAGGCATAAGAAAATAAGCGTCCATCTGCAAAGGCTGGAAAATCCAGCTCAACGAGTTGTAAGTGCGCCAGATCTGCGGCGATTTCTTCAATTGAATCGGCAGAGCTAATTCTTACACCCAATTTACCACCCGACTTCAGCAGTTGCTGTTTGTCTTTTTTCCATCTAGCCAGTGAAACGCTGATGTCGCCGCCTTTCAGCTCGGCATCTTCAGCAATATAACTCCAGGTGTTATCAATAATCTTTTTGTCTTTATTTATCTGCATAGACTTGCTCTTTGAATGGGGTGATGCCAACCCGGTTGACCATGTCCAGGAATGATTCATCATCCAGGCGTTGTTTGATGTAAACATCCAGAATAGTGGTTATTGCCTTGGTTACCTGATCTTTGGCAACTGCCGGGCCTAAGCGTTCACCGATGGCGGCTTCATTTTCCGAGGAGCCGCCCAAGGTTAATTGGTACCATTCAGCGCCTTTTTTATCAACGCCCAGAATGCCGATATGGCCGACACTTTGGTGCGCGCAGCCGTTCATACAGCCAGACATATTGATTTTTAAATCGCCTATATCGTGGATGTAATCGATATCATCGAGAGCTTCATTGATCTCTTTGGCGACACCAATTGAACTTGCATTTGCGAGTGAACAAAAATCAAGACCCGGGCAGCAGATCATGTCAGTGACCGTGCCGATATTGGGGGTCGCCAGTTTGAGTGTATCCAGTTGCTGCCACAGGGCAAATAAATCAGCTTGTTTAACATCGGCAAAAATCAAATTTTGCCTGTGAGTTAATCTAATCTCGCCAAAATTGTATTGATCAGCCAAGTCCGCAACCGCATCGAGTTGTGTATCGGTCATATCGCCAGGCGGCGAATCGGGTGCTTTCAGTGATAAAAAAACCGCTCGATAGCCCGGCACTCTATGCTCGGCAGTGTTATATTTAACCCAGGTGGCAAAAGCCTTGTGTTGCAGTTGGTGTTCAGCAAAGCGGGTATCCCGTTCAGCATGCAGTTCATAAGCAGGCGGTGTAAATTGGGCCTTCATCGCAGCTATTCGATCAGCGCTGAGTTCGCGGCCGTCCCTGATTAAAAGCCATTCCTTTTCAACCGCTTCAGAAAACTGATCGAGTCCGGATTCCTTGACCAATATTTTAATGCGCGCTTTGTACATATTGTCACGGCGCCCATGCAAATTATATATGCGCAATACGGCTTCCAGATAAGACAACAAATGTTTCTTCTCTAAAAAAGGTTTGATCACCTGGCCTATTATCGGGGTACGGCCCAAACCGCCGCCAACGAGTACTTTAAAACCGGTTTCTCCGGCATCGTTTTTCACCAGATGCAAACCTATGTCATGAAATTGCGTCGCGGCACGGTCATGCAATGCACCGCTGACAGCTATTTTAAATTTACGTGGCAAGTAATCGAATTCAGGATGCAGCGT
>JBAQEN010000698.1:0-2248 GCA_049286765.1 Methylococcaceae bacterium | reverse complement strand
GTATTATATAATACCCTCCAGCCATCGGGTAGGGTTGGGTCTCCATATGAAGCCGCACTTAGTCTCGCATAGGGCAAAACAACAGAAGGGCATATCCCGGTACAAACGTCCGTTGGCATGACCACATCAATGCCACGGCATTCTGTAGGTGAAGGCGTAATGCCACCATCAATGGGGGGCTGCGGTGTAGTGTTTAACAGAATAGAGATAGCACCTATGCTATGTGCTACAACGAGGTCGGGCTTGCCGTTACTGTCAATATCTCCCGCCACCACAGAAAGTGCCTCATTAGATGGCGTGTAATAGAATTGCCTCGGTTGGAAGCTACCATCGCCTTTGCTAAGCAAAATCGAAACGCCCTGATCCCAGCGCGAAAGGACTCCATCCCAGCCCCCATAATTCGTAATAGCAAGGTCTATATTACGATCACCATTGAAATTGCCTACTGTAACGGACGTAATCCCATTTGGAGTATCGTAGTGGTTAATCGCGGGCTGAAATGTGAAATCACCATTACCTAGCAGGATCGAAACATGACCAAAAACCGTTGCCAGATCAATCTTGTTATCATTATTAAAATCTCCTACCGTAACCAGCGCTCCGTAATCTGTATGAACTGTATAATAATAAGGGAAAGTGCCGTCGCCTTTACCTGGTAATATTAAGGTGTATTCATAACATATAATTGTCAGGTCGGGTATGTAGTCACCATTAAAATCAGCCACTACTAAGGAGTGTGCCCCATTCAACCAAGTACCTTTATATACAATAGCTGGTTTAAAACTGCCATCACCATTACCTAGATGTATCGAAATAGTATAAGAACCGTTACCACCATTATTTGAGTTTTCAATTGCAAGATCGGGTTTGCCGTCTTTATTTAAATCTCCTATTACAATTCTGTCATACGATGATCCAAAATTATCGCCATACGACAATCCATTGTTAGTCAACAATCGAAAACTGCCATCTCCATTGCCTAATAAAATAGAAACTCTGCCATTAACACCATAAAAATCTAAGGTACCAGCTGCGATATCAGGAATGCCATCGAGATTGAAGTCACCTACCGTAACGGAATCGGAAAAGTAGCTAGAATCATTTCTTGCTTTATGACGGATCGCTGGCTGAAAACTACCATCTCCATTGCCAAGCATTATCCATATACCCTCGTAACCTGAATAGGTAATAGTTGCTGCGAGGTCTGCCTTGCCATCGCGATTGAAATCCGCCATAGCAACAGGTTTGCTGTGAAAGCCACCGATGGTATAAGTAATCGGTGTAGTAAATGACGTGAGTGTAGGTTGATCACCTGCCATCGCTATCTCTGTGAAAGCATAACAACCAAAAAGAATGGCAATGGCAATTAGAAATGAAGTGCAGCATCTTTCAAATCTAAATCTTTTGTTCTTCTGGTTATTACGAACTTCGTAAGAATTCCATTGGCATTTGTCTTTACTCATTAAAATCTCCTCATAACAGAATATCGTGCCGTTTTTTTTATCTTGCTCTATATGCCGCGCCCCGATAAGCAACAGAGATTTAATTAAGCTAGGGGGGTTTGAGCTACAAACAAATTACAAAACACCCTTATATGGGTTTTACATCCAAACCGCCGAAATTTCTGCCTCGATGTTGGATAATGATTTTATAGGTCAAAATAGACTGATTTTCACGGGTTCAGGCTATGGGTGTTAAGTTTTAAGCTGTTTTTTCAAGAAAAATTTACAGCTTGTTCGTGTGTTATTCGGTATTTATGTTTATTAAAGTGATAACCTCATAACGATTGTTAATCGGTATACAATTAATTTATTTATCAATTGGTTATAAATAATTACATTTCGTTCGGTAGTTTAGGCGGTTAGGGCTTACAACCCGGTTATTTTTTAACTTTACTCTGATCCCAGTGTTCTTGTTAATTTCCAGGCTTGTCGAATGCTGCCACACCTAATTTTTTCACTAAAGCATCAAAAAAGGCTTTGCGCATTTCATTTTCCTTTTCTGGAAACTCAATATTTTGTCCTCCCATTGTGAGATTCGACGCTTTGTCAAACTTGGCACGATAGCTAACTTTAGTTCCCTCAAGTTTAATAAACAACTTTGCTGAGTAGGTCGCTCCAGTAAAAGCGAATTTGCTCGTATCAGTTAGGAGTTTCGATTCGGTTTTGATTGTGCCGGTAGAAGTATTTTCTTCATAGACGTAGCCTTGTTCGTCTAATACCTCCAAGGTAGCGCCACGCAAACTCTG
>JBAQEN010000697.1:0-2096 GCA_049286765.1 Methylococcaceae bacterium | reverse complement strand
GCTTCAGGTAACCACTGTCCATTGCATTGTGGAAATCCAGTACAGGCTAAAGCAGCATGATTAGAGCTGACCCAGATACCTGAAATTATCTGCACCAATAAAACCAATAGGGCAAACCGGGCAAAATTCACGGGTCCCATCTGCACTTGTCGTCTGCCTGCTATTGACGGATTTACGCGCAAATATAACCAAAACAGTAACCAGAAAGTTATCATGCCCAGCACTACGTGAGTGGTTATCACGATGGGCATCATGTGTATTGCTTTAGCCCAGAATCCCAAAGCCGCCTGTAAACCGACGAGGACTATTAGCATGCATGAAGTCGTCATTGCCGCTAAACGGCATTGCTGCTGACCCCATGAAAACAAACCCAGCAACAAAACCAATAGACCGAGAGCAGCTGCCAGGTAATGATGCCCGCCTTCATGCAATATCTTGATAAAACCTTGATGGAATAATGCGGGTTCAGCGCCCGCTAGACGAACATATGAGCCCAATACAAGAACTATCAGCGTTAAAATAACGGCAAATAGTGTTATTTTTCTAAACATTTTATTTCCCACTTGTGCAAAGCCTATTTTTATTTGTGGACAGATGAACAACTATATTGGTAAATATCCCAGCACTAACCAATTTGTGAAATTCTGAGCAAGTGCATCAGATCATCTTTTACTTGATAAGTATTGAACCCAGGCTCATATTGCATCATTAAATTACCTAGCGGATCTATTAAAAAAAGCATTCCGTCGGGGATATTGCCTTGTCTGATTTCAGTAATTTTTTTTACCAGCGTTGTATTAGGCTTAACTCTGATCAGCTCGGAATTAAGCGCAAATTCCCGGTTTTCATTAGCAATTAGTTTCGTAATCAGCGCATCGTCAATCTTGTTTTCTTCGCGCAACAGGCTCAAAAAGAGTGCATTATCCTCTTTGTTTTCTGAACGGCGAAGCCTCCATAATAGCGTATCTTTCAGCCACCATTGATTTGCCGCCTCTTCAGCAGGTTCTTTAAAAACAATAACAATACGACGCGTACGGGATAACTCCTTGTTTAACATGAGTCGTAACTGCTTGGTTTTAAGCAGCGCATCAAGACAGATTTCATTACAGCCGGCATTTGGAATCACGTTAACGATTAGCCAGTGTCCGGGCAGTTCTGACATGTTTGCTACAGAAAATGGATCAAAACCGCTAAAATCACTACGTTCAGTTGTTACCGGCGGGTTTATCAACTGCCCTCTGTTGGTTGTGCCCTTTACCAGACCAGGATTTTCTTTTAATCCCCAGGCGATTAAAAAGGGAATAATCGTCATTCCAAAAATAGCCAGAATCAATATACGATTTTTTTTCTGCTGATTATTCATCATTCTTTTTACAACTGAACCAAAAAAATAGTATTGTGAGCGTTAATGCCAATGCAAACCACTGGATTGCATAGGCGGTATGTTGTTCCGGCAGCATAATTGTGCTTGCGCGCCAATCCCGCTTATAGCCTTCAGGCGAGTCTTTATCCAGCTCAATTTGAAATGGAAATAATGGATAAGTCAGTTTCTTTGCCAATACCTGACCGTCAACTACCTGCACAACTGATGGCCAGCTATCCGTTGGTATTTCCGCCCCGGCCAATTTTATTCCAACCGCTGGAAAACGATTAATACGCCCTGTAACAACTGTTTGTTGTTCCTTGATATGCACATCCGGCAAAATCGTTCTGTCTTTATTTAAAGGTATCCAGCCCCTGTTGATTAAAACCGCCTTAGTTTCCCCTGACAACACAAACGGAGTTAAAACAAAATAGCCCGCTTTGCCATCACTGATTTGGTTATCTATCAGAAATTGATGCGTTTGATCATAATGTCCAGCCGCCTGGACTTTATTATACCTGACCGCGTCCGCATCAATTTCAATGGCAGTAGACAGCTCAATGATTGCAGAGGAAGCGGAAGCCTGTTCCTGCTGTTCAAGAAATGCCCGTTTTTCTGCTGCACGTCCTAATTGCCAGGTTCCCAGTGCAAGTAACAGCGGTAATAAACATAAAAAAGCCAATGTAGGACCTTTTTCAAACCTGATCGAATAGCGGCCTGTTTTAATAATCAT
>JBAQEN010000696.1:0-4799 GCA_049286765.1 Methylococcaceae bacterium | reverse complement strand
CGGTAAATTTGGCGCAATTGGCATAAATATAAAAAGCCCCCTCCGGTTTAACTGGGATTTCAAAACCTAAACGCAAAAGGTTATCGTAGAGAAAATCTCGCCTGGCGGCAAATTCCAAACGTCTGCGTTCAAGTTCAACCATCGTGTCTTCATCAAAAGCAGCCAGGGCGGCAAATTGCGAATGTGTGGAGGTGGCAATAAAAATATTTTGCGCCAGTTTTTCAGTGATAACAATAAATTCCTCATGCACAATTAACCAGCCTATGCGCCAGCCGGTCATGCCAAAGTATTTGGAAAAACTGTTGATAACAAAAACATTGTCGCTAAACTCCAGGGCTGTGGCAGCATTTTGTTCATAGACCAGGCCGTGATAAATTTCATCCGAATAAAAGCAGCCACCCAAGGCATTCACGGTCAGAATCGCCTGTTGTAATGCTTCCGGGGTAATTAGAGTGCCGGTAGGATTGGACGGGGACGCAATCAACGCGCCTTTGGTGGCGGGCGTCCAATGCTGTTTTATGCACTCGGCGGTTAGCTGGTAACCGCTCGCTGCATCGACAGCGATAGTTTTGGTTGTACCGTCAAAAAATTTAACAAAATTACTGTTACAGGGATAGCAGGGATCAGCCATTAACAATTCTTCTCCCGGATTTAAACTGACGCCAAGAGCCAATAAAAACGCGCCAGAGGCTCCTGGCGTTACAAAAATTCGCTCTTTGGCGACGCTGACACCATAGCGCTGTTGATAAAACCGGGCTATTTTTTCTCGCAATTCAGGCAATCCGGCGGCCGGCGTGTATTTAACTTCACCTGTTAAAATATGTTTAACGCCTGCATCAACGATTGTTTCAGGTGTGGCAAAATCAGGTTCGCCGATTTCCATGTGAATGACATCTTTTCCCTGGGCCTCCAGTTGCTTGGCGCGATCCAGTAACTCCATGACATAAAAAGGGGAAATACCCTGGATTCGCTTTGCCTGTCGTCCGCGCATCATCGCTAATACTCATTAAAAAAACTGAATCATACCAATAAAACTTGCTATGGGGTGACTATTCTGCTAAAAATGCGCGGTTATTTAATCTTGTCTTAGGAGTTAATGCATGGCCGATAGCGCTAAACCGATTGCATCACCTTTCAGTTTTACGCCTTATATTGAAAAGGAAGGCGAAGAATATATGAATGAAGCCCAATTAAAACATTTTGAGTCTATTCTGAAAAATTGGAAAGCCGAATTAATGCACGAAGTAGACAGAACCGTGCACCACATGCAGGACGATGCCGCTAATTTCCCTGATCCTAACGATCGGGCGACCCAGGAATCAGAATTCAGTCTGGAATTGAGAACGCGTGATCGTGAGCGCAGACTGATCAAGAAAATTGATGAATCTCTGAAGGAAATTGAATCAGGTGATTATGGTTTTTGTGAGTCGTGCGGTATTGAAATAGGCATACGCCGCCTGGAAGCAAGGCCCACTGCCACTTTGTGCATCGACTGTAAAACTATCGATGAAATACGGGAAAAACAGATGGGCTAAACAAAGACGGGCTAAACAAGTTGTCATGCCAGACAAACAAACAACCCTATATTGGCCGGTTTGCGCCTTCGCCTACTGGCCCCTTGCATCTTGGTTCACTCTACACTGCGCTTGCCAGTTTTCTTCAGGCTCGTTCACGCCAGGGAAAATGGGTGTTGCGTATCGATGATCTTGACACTCCCCGAAATATAAAAGGTTCTGCTGATAGCATTTTAAAAACACTGGATGTTTTTAATCTTCATTGGGACGACAACGTGGTTTATCAGAGTCAACATCTCGACGTTTATGATGAAATTCTTGATGAACTGGCAAAAAATAATCTGATTTACCCTTGCACATGCAGTCGAAAAACACTGACTGGCATTTATTCAGGTTTATGTCGAAATAAGAATTCCCCGCACAATAGTCCGTATTCGTTACGCATTAAAACCGATGAACGCATCATCTCTTTTCAAGATGAGTTGCAAGGTTTAATTGCTCATAATTTGACCGGGCAGCACGGTGATTTTATTTTGAAAAGAAAAGACCACGTTATTGCCTATCAATTTGCTGTTGTGGTTGATGACTATTTGCAGCAGATCAATCAAGTTGTGCGTGGCTTTGATTTGCTGGATTCAACGCCCAGGCAAATTTATTTACAGCAAACGCTGGGTTTTGCTACGCCTGGCTATATGCATGTCCCGGTTATTATTGATGAACAGGGTTATAAGCTCAGTAAACAAACCCGGGCAACAGCAGTTGATATAAAAACGCCTCATCAGGTAATTTTTAGCTTGCTTGAATTATTACAGCAAAATCCGCCGTGCGAGCTTCAAAATGCGCCGTCAACTGAGCTGCTTAACTGGGCAATCGATCATTGGAATCCAACCCTGTTACAAGATTCCCGGGCAGTGAGTCCGGAATTTAAGTAGCTACTCATCTTCAGTTAAATCACTGTGGCAAATTATGTTTCGTTTCCATGACGAGCTGCGGCTACACAAGTTAGCACCTTGATATTAGCCTCATCCCTATCCAGGGCAGTGGCGGCTGTATTAGTGTATCCGAAGGCGAAATCATTGAATTTCTGGTCGCGCCCAATTGTAAATCGGATGAATTTGTCACCGCTTTGGCAAAGCTGAAAGAACAAGCCTGGTATTTATATCGCGAAGAGCAGCGTTACTTTATTAGAGACGCCGAAAACCTTTCTCGAAAAATCCGTCATTCACGTTTTTTCATTGCATGCGTGGGAATGGTTAAAAAATCCCTCTTCCAGTTGACCAGTTGCTCTATTGAAGCTTGAAAATATTGGGTATAAAGAACATGTCCGAGCGGCTGCAACAAGAAATCAAAAATACAATAAAACATAACGAAATCGTTGACAAATAGCCATCGAAACCATAACGTCTTACAAATTTCTTACGTTGAGTGGCAAATATGGATTCCATAAAACTATCAAGCAAAGGCCAGGTTATCATCCCTAAACATATTCGATCTGCTTATCACTGGGAACCCGGTCAAGAACTTATCCTCATTGATACAGGTAACGGGATTTTGCTAAAACCTAAAGCGCCTTTCTCTGAATCAACACTCAGCGAAGTGGCGGGTTGTCTTCACTATGCAGGAACAGCCAAAACGGTTGACGAAATGGATCGCGCTATTGCCGAAGGCCTCAAGGCGCAATTCCATGATTGCGATTGATACCAGCATCGTTGTTCGATTTTTAACGCATGACGATGCAGTCCAATATAAAAAAGCCTACAAGTTATTTAATGAACAGGACGTATTTATTGCGGATACCGTTATTTTTGAAACATAATGGGCGCTAAGGTTTACCT
The DNA here is from genome assembly GCA_049286765.1 of Methylococcaceae bacterium. Classification (GTDB taxonomy): domain Bacteria; phylum Pseudomonadota; class Gammaproteobacteria; order Methylococcales; family Methylomonadaceae; genus JAGXGJ01. The sequence continues at coordinate 1,450 of JBAQEN010000696.1, read as the reverse complement.
TCAATTTTGATACCAAGCAAATTGCAGATGCATTGACCAAGTTATTCGGGCTGCCGAATGTTCATATTAACCATCCTTCACTGCTTGCACAAGCCATCGCCTGGCATTTGCATGGACTCGATTTTGCCGACGCCTTTCATTTAGCTAATAGCCAGCAGTGCAAAACATTTTTTACCTTCGATAAGAAAATGATCAATGCCGCAAAGAACATTGAAACCTGTGAGGTGCTTGCTCCCTGATCGAAAGATTAAAGACGATTTCTGTGAATAACTGAAGTATCTTGCTAATCAGGACGGCTTTTTATTGCCCGACATACGATAATAACTTTTATTTGGTATTAGAAACAATAATATGAGCTGAACATGCCCTTATCGTGGAATGAAATAAAAGACCGAGCCTTGAAATTCTCCCGCGAATGGGTGGATGAATCCTCGGAAGATGCCGAGGCAAAATCTTTTCTGGATGCCTTTTTCAATGTGTTCGGCGTTCCCCGCAAGCGGGTCGCCACCTTTGAAAAGCGGGTCAAAAAACTGGATGGCCGGGACGGTTATATAGATTTGCTCTGGAAAGGAATTCTCCTTGTCGAGCATAAATCACGCGGTAAGGATTTGGACCGCGCCTACAGCCAGGCAAAAGACTATTTTCCCGGCCTCAAGGACACGGACGCGCCGCGTTATATTCTCGTTTCCGACTTCGAGCGGTTCCGGCTCTATGATCTTGAGGAAGACAAGCAATACGACAAATCCGCCGGGAGCGGATTTGTACGCACTGCGCCCGAAGGGGGACAGGCAGGGATTGCCTGGCATGAATTCACCCTTAAGGAGTTTTATAAAAACGTCCGGCTGTTCGGCTTCATTGCCGGTTATCAAACTACATCTTTCAAGGAGCAGGACGCGGTCAATATCAAGGCCGCCGAACGTATGGGGCGGCTGCATGACAAGCTTAAGGCCATAGGCTACGAGGGCCACGCCCTGGAGGTCTATCTTGTCCGGCTGCTGTTTTGCCTGTTTGCCGAAGATACAAGTATTTTTGAGCGCCGGCAGTTTCAAGACCTCATTGAACAAAGCACGGCAGAGGATGGGCGCGACCTTGCGCAATGGCTGGCGAATCTGTTTGAGGTGTTGGATACGCCTACAGATCAGCGTCTTAAATCGCTGGATGAACAACTAGCCGCCTTTCCTTATGTCAACGGCAATTTATACGCTGAACAACTGCGCACGGCTTCCTTTGACCGGGAAATGCGGGATATGCTGCTAGAGTGCTGTGCACTGGATTGGAGCCGGATTTCTCCGGCCATATTCGGAGCTCTGTTTCAATCTGTCATGGATCAGAAACAGCGCCGCGATTTGGGGGCGCACTACACCACAGAAAAAAACATCCTCAAGCTGATTGGCCCGCTGTTTCTGGACGAGTTGCGGGCGGAATTCGAACGCGTCAAAGGCCAGCCAAA
>JBAQEN010000695.1:0-11511 GCA_049286765.1 Methylococcaceae bacterium | reverse complement strand
CAAATTTCCTGGCCAGGCGCGTGATCCCATCCGCATCAGGCATATTGCGCCAATCTAAAACGCAATTGGAGCCGATACCTCACGAATAGTAAAGAGTTACCGGTAAATAACTTCCGGTTTGCCTTCGGACACAACCAGTTCGCCAATAACAAACGCGTTTTCGCCGAGGGCTTGCAGGGTTTCAAGGGTCGCTTTTTCATACTCGGAGGCCACGCAGACGATCATGCCGATGCCGCAATTAAAGGTGGTTAGCATATCCGCTATCGAAACATTGCCCTGTTTCTGTAGCCATGCGAAGATTTCAGGAAACTGCCAGCTAGAAAGGTCGATATGGGCATTGAGGCCTGTTGGAAGCACGCGCGGCAAATTCTCGGTTATGCCGCCGCCGGTGATGTGGGCAAGGGCATGGACAGGCACTTTGTCCAGCAGGGATAACAATGTTTTCACATAAATCCGGGTCGGTTCCAGCAGGGTTTCACCCAAGGTTTTGCCATTGAAGGAATCATTAAGTTTTGAATGGCTATGGGCAATTATTTTCCGGATTAACGAATAACCGTTAGAATGCGGGCCCGAGGAGGCAATGCCAATCAGTTTATCGCCTGCTTTAACTTTGCTGCCATCCAGCACTTTACTTTTTTCGACAATACCTACGCAAAAACCCGCCAGATCATATTCGCCATCCGCATACATGCCGGGCATTTCCGCAGTTTCACCGCCGACCAATGCAGCGCCTGCCAATTCACAGCCTTTACCTATGCCTTCTATCACTGCTGAAGCGGCATCGACATCGAGCTTGCCGGTAGCAAAATAGTCAAGAAAAAATAAAGGCTCGGCGCCTTGTACGATAATATCATTCACGCACATGGCAACCAGGTCAATACCCACAGTATTGTGGATGCCTGTATCAATAGCCAGTTTTAACTTTGTACCTACGCCATCGGTTCCTGAAACCAGGATCGGATTCTGATAACGATCCAGCGGCAGTTCAAATAGGGAACCGAATCCGCCCAGCCCCGCCATAACGCCTGGCGTGCGGGTTCTGGCTGCAATAGGCTTGATGCGCTCAACTAATTCGTTGCCTGCAGCAATGTCAACGCCGGCACTTTTATAATTCAAGCTTTCCTGGTTTTGTGCGCTCAATGTCATGCTCTCTTAAAAAATTTTAAATTGCTGATATTGTACAAGACATCACCATTTTTGTCTGAGGGATATGCGGGGGCTTGTCAGTATATAGCTACAGGCTCACCGAAATAGTTGAATTTAATTAAAAAAATAATTAAAGTGACCCTGTATATTAGTAGGTTAATTTTTAAAAATAACGCCAAGTCTTGATTGAGGAATTAATATGAAAAAATCAAAAATGTTTCAATCCGCGCTTTTTATTGCCGTAGTTTTATTTAATGGCACTGCAATAGCTTACACTCCAGAGGAATTGGAACTAAATTGCAAAAAACCACACATCACTGATTTTAATCTAACCGAATATAAGGCACCCGATAATATTGAAATTGCACCTGAATCAGAGTTCATTTTAAAAATATCAGCTTGGGCAGATCCCAGCACCATCAAGTTAACTGCCAAAAAACAGGCTCTGCCTTTTACAGTGGAAAGCAATAGCAGCTTTCATAAGGTCAAGGCAAAATTACCCGCCACTTTAAATGGGAGTTTTGTCAGAATCGACGTTAGCGTCAAGGCAGTTTTGGGTTGTCACAATGAGGAAGGATGGCTGATCAAAGTAGCCAAGTAAGGAATGAAAATCAGACAATATTTACCGTGATGATTTTGCGAAATAGCTCGATAGTTTCATTTGGATACTATTACAGGGCTCTAGAATCCTTCGCAAAATACCAGGATTGAGTTCTATTTGAGTCTTTTTTTGGCTGGTGCAAGCAAGAATTGTTAGCAGCCCGCTGCTTATTAATTAACAGTTTGGCTAACGAAAATGTAATTTGGGCCAAGTACTTAAAAGCTCCGTGGAGATGCCTGATATCAATTGCCTGAAGCTATGCGGCCCGATTCGAGCAACCTTGAAGAATAATAGCTAAACTAAAGCAGAATGTATAGCTATTCTCAAGATGATAGGCCAGGGATACTGTCTGACCTAATTAACAGAGGGTATATTGTTCCTTGAATTCAAGTCTTCGCTATTTCATGTTTGACTACAAGTTTAACCTACCTATTGCTTTTCCCATACCCCCTCTCGCAGTGTCACCGTCCGGTTAAACACCAATTTGCCGGCGACACTGTCAATGGCATCAAAGCAAAAATATCCCGTTCTTTCGAACTGAAAACGGCTTTCAGGCTGAGCATCGGATAAACTGGCCTCTACGCGGCAACCCGTCATGATTTCCAGAGAATCGGGGTTTAATGCATCCAGGAAATTTTCTTCATTGTCGGGATTAGGCACTGTAAACAGGCGGTTATATAAGCGCAGCTCAGCGAGGTGTGAATGAGCTTCAGACACCCAGTGAATCACACCTTTGACCTTACGGCCTTCCGGGTTTTTACCCAGCGTGTCAGGATCATAAGTGCAGCGCAATTCGATAATATGACCCGCAGCATCTTTGATTACTTCGTTACATTTAATCACATAAGAGCTTCGCAAACGAACTTCTTCACCTGCTATCAAACGCTTGAATTTGGGTGGCGGGATTTCAGCAAAATCATCCTGTTCAATGAGTACAACTTTGGAAAATGGCACCTTGCGTTTACCAAGTTCCGGGCGTTGAGGATGATTGCTGATTTCCAGTTGTTCAATCTTGTCTTCCGGATAATTGTCAATAACCACGCGTAATGGTTGCAAAACCGCCATTGCTCTGGGCGCGTTCTCATTTAAGTCTTCACGGATACAATATTCCAGTACCGACATTTCTATCCATGAGTTTTGTTTGGTAATGCCGATGCGTTCGCAAAAATCCCGTATCGCTTTAGGCGTAAAACCCGCGCGGCGCAATCCGGCAATAGTGGGCATACGAGGATCATCCCAGCCGTGAACATGTTTTTCCATAACCAACTGGTTGAGTTTGCGCTTGCTGACAATGGTGTATTCCAGTTGCAGTCTGGCAAATTCTATTTGTTGCGGATGGCTGGGAGTTTGCAGTTGATCAAGCACCCAGTCATAGAGTGGCCGGTGATCCTCAAATTCCAGGGTACACAAGGAATGGGTGATACCTTCAATGGCATCAGAAATACAGTGTGTATAATCATACATCGGATAAATACACCAGGCATCGCCGGTGCGGTGATGATGCACGCGGCGAATTCTGTACAGTGCGGGATCGCGCATGTTGATATTGGGTGACGCCATGTCGATCTTGGCGCGCAACACATACTGGCCATCGGCAAATTCACCGGCACGCATCCGTTTGAATAAATCCAGATTTTCTGCAATGGGCCGGTTGCGATCAGGACTTTCTTTGCCTGCTTCAGTTAGTGTGCCGCGATAAGCCCTGATTTGTTCAGCGGATAAACTGTCAACATAGGCCAAACCCTGCTCGATTAATTGCACGGCATAGTTATAAAGCTGTTCAAAATAATCGGACGCATGATGTAATTCGTGCCATTCAAAGCCTAACCATTGTACATCCCGTTTGATCGCTTCCATGTATTCTATGTTTTCTTTTTCTGGATTGGTGTCGTCAAAACGCAGATTACAGGTACCGTTATATTCGGCGGCAATGCCGAAATTCAGGCAAATCGATTTTGCATGACCGATATGTAAATAACCATTAGGTTCAGGCGGAAACCGTGTAGCAACTTTACCGTCGTTAAGGTTGTTTTTAAGATCATTATTAATAATCTGACGAATAAAATTTGACGAGAGTTGAGTAGCGTTTGTTGACATGAAGTTTTTATAGGTTAAATGCGTTATTGAAATACCTTCAGTAAACAGATTTGAAAGTTACAATAAGTTACAGGAGTTAATAAATATACCGGGCAATAATACTGTACACATAAACTCAGTAAAGACCAAGCCTGCTGAAGTAATTATCACTTGCTCAGAGATGGATATTTTTAGAAGCTTAAGCATGGATTAGAGCAAAAGATTGACAATAACTCAAACATTCATGAACTAATGCGTGAATGTCTTCAGATGTTCAGGTGTTATTGATCTGCAATTCTTTCACGGACTTAAACGCACCTAATAGTCATGACGGTGAAGCTTCAATTGTTATACGCTCATCTGTATTCAAAATAATTGGCTTGGAATCGTAAAGTTCGTCATGTTGTTCCCTCTGAAATGGATTAATATATGGCATTCGTTCTTTAACTGGTTTCTTTCGTTCCATGAATCGTGTTGCTTCTATTGCCAGAATAAAATGTTTTATCACTCTATTGCTATTAATGACAGTTGATATACTCCCGATCCCCATCCTGGGAATTATCTGCATGTCTATCCTGCTGACCCGCCCGCGCTGGTTCAAAGATCTGGTAGATGATATTTACGCAGTAAAGCATAGTAACGACTCAAAGCAGGATTAATTTCCAACATTAGCTTTCTCACTGCATAGCCCGAAGCGCTTGCTTCGTGCTATAGCGCTTAAGCAAGTGTTTAGCCTTATGACCAACCCGGTCAAAGAACCGATTTTCCACTGATATTTATTTATTTTGTATCCAGCCGCAATCAACTTAAGCCAGCACAGACTAAAGCCATTGCCAAATCAATCGACTATAAAATATCTGAAGCATAATCTGCCAGCCGTGAACGCTCGCCCCTGCGTAAAGTGATATGCGCCCCATGAGGCCAGGTTTTAAATCGATCAACAACATAAGTTAAGCCGGATGTTGTCGCGGTTAAATAAGGTGTATCAATTTGCGAAAGGTTGCCGATACAAATAATCTTTGTCCCGGGACCGGCACGGGTTATCAGGGTTTTCATTTGCTTTGAAGTCAGGTTTTGGGCTTCATCGACAATCAGGAAACGATTAAGAAAGGTGCGTCCGCGCATAAAGTTAAGTGATCTGATTTTAACCCGGTTCATCAGTATATTCTTGCTCGCGCCTTGTTCCCATTCGTTCTGTCCCAAGCGGCTGCCAAGGAGTTCAAGATTATCCATTAATGCGCCCATCCACGGCGCCATTTTTTCTTCTTCGGTACCGGGCAGAAAGCCGATATCTTCGCCTATCGGCACTGTTTCCCGAGTCATAATGATTTCGTTGTAAATTTTTTTCTCCATTGTCATAACCAGCCCTGCCGCCAGAGCCAGTAAGGTTTTGCCTGTGCCGGCATTGCCTAATAAGGTTACAAAATCAATCTCAGGATCCAGTAATACATTGAGAGCAAAGTTCTGCTCCCTATTTTTTGCAGTAATTCCCCAAATGTTATTGTGTTTGGTACGATAATCCCTGGCCAATTCCAATACAGCCACCTGGCTTGCACTGGATCTGACGATGGCTTCAAAATTGGAACCATCTTCTAAATATAAGTACTGGTTGGGATACCATTCGGTAACCAGCGGGTCTTCCAGTTTGTAAAAAGTTCTGTCTTTTTCCTGCCAGGAGTTCATCCTGGCCCCGTGTTCTTCCCAGAAATCACTATCCAACGGAGTGGCGCCGCTGTATAGCAAATCTATATCGTCCAACGTCTGATCATTATGATAATCTTCAGCAACCAGCTCTAAAGTGGCGGCTTTGATGCGCATGTTGATATCTTTGGACACCAGAATAACATCAATCTCCGGCAGTTCTTTGGTGAGCGCCAGGACGATACTGAGTATGGAATTATCAGCAATATTTCCGGGCATACTTTCCGGCAGCAGCGCTGTCATCGCACTGGTCTGAAAATATAAACGCCCTGCCCCGCCATTTATATCGGCATTAGGACCGTGCTCTATACGCGATAAAGACAGACCGTCGTTAAGGGTTTGCTGATTGGCATCGCGGATTAATTCATCCAGAAAACGGCTGACTTGCCTTACGTTGCGGGCAACTTCTGTTAAACCTTTTTTGGCATGATCCAGTTCTTCCAGAACAATCATGGGTATAAAAATATCATGCTCCTGGAAACGAAAGATTGCCGCCGGATCATGCATCAGTACATTAGTATCCAAAACAAACAGCTTTTTATCCGGTGAGGTCTGAATATTCATAGAGTCTTGTTTCTGAGTTCAGTTAAAGCATGCAAAATATCTTCGCAATGGTTTTTGACTTTAACTTTACGCCATTCTCGAACCAGTGCACCCTGTGGATCAATCAAAAAAGTACTGCGTTCGATGCCCCGGACTTGTTTGCCATACATATTTTTCATTTTTAGTACATCGAACAGTTGGCACAGTTTTTCATCCGTGTCTGACAGCAGGTCAAAAGGGAATGTCTGTTTGCATTTAAAGCCTTCATGAACGCGGACAGTATCGCGGGATACACCTAATATAACGGCGCCCAACGCGGTAAAATTATTCATATTGTCACGAAAACTTTGACCTTCCTGAGTACAGCCGGGTGTATTGTCCTTTGGGTAAAAATAAATGACAACATAACTGCCCCGGTAATCACTTAATTTGATTGTTTTATTGCCGGTAGACTGCGCCTCAAAGTCTGGCACAGCGTCGCCGATCTTTATTGTATTCATGATTAAACCTAGCGTTTTATCGGTTCGAGAATTGCATCTATATTTAACTGATCGCAAAAGTCCAAAAATTCTTCGCGCAGCGACAACAGGTGAACTTGCGGTGGGACTAGAATGACAAACTTGGTTGAAAATACGGGTGTTTGAATATAGGGCGCCTGATAGGAACTGCCCGTTATTTCTTCAATCTCTATATTTCGATCAAACAGAAAGGAGGCAATAGACTCAATAACACTATCCTTATCCAGGGATATTGTTTCTAATGAATAAGGCATATACTGTTTATCTTTGTTCTTGTCCTTTTGATCGGGCCGTAAGGTGTGAATTTTAATCTCCAGGCGCTTTTCAATATTGTCCAGGGTATTTTCAAATTTGGCAATTTGATTCCAGTTACCCTGAATAAGAAGATATGCCGCCGAGGAATGGCCAAGATGGGACGATCGTATTTCTAAAATATTACAGTTACAATCGCGTACAGCGGGTAATATTTCTGCAATAAAATGGGTTTGAGGGTTACCTAAAACTGTGATGGCTAGTTGCATTGTATTTTCATAAAAGATTTCTGGGAACTCAGCGTCAAATTAGCAAAACTATAAGAACATTACCTTTTATTGGTATTAAAATAAAGTAAATTGTTTTCACACTATAATTTTAAACGCTCACAAAACATTTTGGTTATTTTACTCCCTTAATTATTAACTCAAAAATGACAGAAAAACCAAAAAAACGACGGAATAGATTTAATGCCATGGAGGATGATTTTATTTTAGCAGATCTGAATATAATTCGAGATGACGAAGAGTTATCCCCCGTTCCATTAGATCATTTTCCAGAGGATGAAGATGCCATCGACAGGCTGTTGATAGACGCTGATTTTGATTCTGAAAATAATAAACTGGATCAAGCTGAATGGAATTTTCCGGCGGAGGATAATCAAACACCAACACCGGATTTTGACAATGCAGATGGTTTTGATGATATTTCCGATGACGACGCCATCGATAGATTGCTTATCAATACCGGTTTTGATTCTGATGATGATCAAGAACAGGCAAGAATGCAGGTAGTTGATGATTTGAATAGGGAAGGCGAGGATGAGCTAGCCGTCGAGCTTATCGAAAAAAATCAGCAAGCGGAATACAACGAAACCTCAACTACGGATTTTTATAATGTCGCTGCTCTTGATCACATAGCTGATGACGAAGATGCTATTGATAGGTCCATTATTAATGCCGGCTTTGATGCGGATGATGAACGAGCCCCAACCGATGCGCTAATGGTCAATGATATAAACCAGGCTGATCAATCCAGAGAAAATATGGACGAGCCCAGCTCCATGACTTCCGATAATGCTATTGTGTATTCAGAGACAAGCAATGCAGCTGAAATCATGGACGTTCAAGAAGAAAACCAAAAAATTGCAAGACAGAACCCCGATATGATTGCCAACATCAAGCCTGAACAGGATTCAGCAAATAAAAATGCAGTGGAAATAACCACCTTAAATCAAATCGCCTTAGAACAGGAAAATATTCAAAAACGGCTCAATGACTGTGACCATAAAATTAAAAAATCCTCTGTTATCACCTATGTTTCGTTAGGCATAAGCATCGTTGCGTTGATCTCTGCAATAGCTATGGGAGTATTGATTTCCGGCATGAAAGCTGAAATTTCAAAGTTAACGGAGCTAGTTTCAATTCTTGAAGAGGATATGGTCAGCATTACTGAAAAAAATTCCGAGATGAAATTTAACAATAATGACTCATCCATTGAGCAGTTAAACCAAAAGGTCAATAGCCTTACAAAACAGTTACAGGCACAATCTATATCTGACACATCGAAAAATAAACAGGCAGCTACTGTAATTAAACAAACAGCCATAAACAAATCCTTTGGAGATCGGCAAACCAGGATTTACAAACTGGAAAATAAAAAATCCTCAAAAGCAAAGGAAAAAAGTGTATTCCCCAAAAAGCAAGTTCAAGTCAAAAAACCTAAATACGTCCCCCCTGCTGAAGACTGGTCTGTCAATCTGATTGCATATAAAGAAAAAAGTTATGCCAAAAGTAAGGCGGCCAAATTTGTAAAAAAGGGCGTTCCTGTTAAGGTACTGGCAGTTGATGTTAAAAATGCGACATTGTACAGGCTCAAAGTGAGTGGTTTTAAAAATAAATTGGACGCAACATCGTATGCTAGCAAAATAAAAAAATCACTAAATTTGGGTTCGGTTTCGGTGGACAAAAATAGTTAGGATTTGGCTTAAAATAACGTCCCTAAAATTTAACCAGACCGTAGGAGCTAATGAATTCGCCCCTATATTCGCTCATCGAATTCCTGTTTTGGAATATTATTGTTGACCTGATCCTTAGCGCCAATGCTTTGGATTATCAGAAAACAAAAACTAGTTGTAGCGATTTCATCCAGGGCTTTATTTAATCTGGATGAATCACGTGCGATATTTGAAACGCAGGGGAAAGAGCGGCCTTCTGCAGTTATCAAATAGACCATGAAGAGGAAATTTTAGAGCCCGGTACGGCTTTCATTAGTTAAAAAATTCCTGAATATTAACGAGAGCTACCCGAATGATCCGTTGGTGGAAATAATCTTACTGTCAAAGAATAGCGCTAATACCAACTTTAAGAGGCCGTCTGAAAAGTTCCTATAGAGGGCTTGAGTGATCTATGTTTGCATGGATTTTTATAGGCACTTCTCCGAAAAAAGTCGAAACCTCACAATTCGTTCCTTGCAGAAATACTTTTAAAACAGTTTCTAAGAATTTTTCATCCTATTTGCCCATCATGGTCTGGCTATTACGGTGGCGCATCTGCCTATAGGAATATCCCGGCAATTGAGGCGCATTTATTTTTATCAGCCAATGCGGATGATGTTGCCAAGACTCTGAATGCCGGTTGTGCTGCTGCAATCATCCTTTGTGCCGTATGGCATTACAAACCAGAAAACTTCTTAAGCCAGGTTTCGATATTGATAAAGGATATTCGCCCTCCCCAACGTCTTTCTCTGGATAAGTAGCTGAACTACAATACTTTCATGGCCGCTACCGCGTTATCTATCCTCCTATAAAGTTATAAAATGGCTGCGCAACATGCGCAACCATTATCATGCTGTCGATATACTCTAGCTACCCCAAAAGCTAATCTTGAACTTACGAATAAAGGCCCACAAAGTCCTGAAGATTTGTGTAGTAAGCAAATTCACGCTTTCAACTGCGGCAATTATTCTCAGCTTATCATCTCTGTCCGATAGCGGTAAATCCTGATATTTTCAGACCAGTAATCGGATGCTAACCCTGCTTTTTGTTTGAGATGCCGCAAAAACTGTTCAGGTTTTGGCAATTGCTCCCATACCGAAGGCAGAAAGGTTCCGCGGCGACGGCCTTCTTCCAATATTAAGCCGTCTATGCCCGGTTGCAACTGAGTTATCAAGTCCTGTTCGGAGCTAAATGAAACAGGTTCAGCGGGTGTGAGAATGGACAAGTGTATTTCAAGATCACCGAATTCATCGTCTGTCAACGGTGGAAAGCGGGGGTCTTTGAAGGCCGCTAAAAATGCGTTTTCTGCAATATCTTCAGCCAGCGGTCTGATCGCTTCCAGTACGCCGATACAACCGCGCAGTTGATGGTTTCTGTGTAGGGTAACAAACGTGGCGCGACGCTCTGTCAATTCGGCTGGAAAATCGGCTAAATTAACTTTTAGGGCCCTGCCTGTTTGCAATCCATGCTGAATGGAGTTTTTCGCTAAATCCAGCAATCGCTGTTGATGTTCCTTATTCAATGACATAAGCGCCATATCCCACGACTCTGCTTTTATCTCCAGCGGTATCGCCGGAATTGCGCAGGTCGATGGTTTTAATCGTGAGTGATTTTTCCCTCGCCAGCTTTAACAGTCCGCTGACAGGCACTTTGCCGCAGGCGGAGTCAAAAGCGAGCTGTTCATATTGCAGGTGCTCTATTGTTGTGCTGGTTGCTTTGTCGAGCCGTTTTGCGGTTGCATAATCGTGATAATGACTCAGGTCGGAACTGATAACAATCAACGTTTCATCACCACCCCACAGGGCTTCGATAACCTGACTGACTTGTTCCGGCGAGGCGTCGCCAGCGACGATGGGAACAATTTTAAAGTCATCCAGCATTTCCTGTAAAAATGGTAAATGCACTTCCACACTGTGTTCATAAGTGTGCGCCTGTTCGAGGTAATCGACAAAGGGTAGCTTGGCTATAGCCTCTACTGCTTCCTGGTCAACAGTGATAGCACCTAAAGGTGTGATGAATGTTTGCGCTTTACTCACGGCCAGGCCGTTGAATGCTACACGATGTGACGGGCCGATGATGACAACGCGGGTTATCAGGTCATGGGCTTTCTTTAACCGCACATAGGCGGTTGCAGCAACGGGACCTGAATAAATGTAACCTGCATGAGGCGCGATAATAGCCTTTGGAACTTTCGCTCTTGTTTCAGCATCTAGTAAATATTGATCTAGCATTTGGTGCAGTTGTTGCCGGTTTGCAGGGTAAAAAGTTCCTGCTACAGCGGGTTGTCTATTCATAAGTAATCCTATTGTTTCCCGGTAAAAGATTCATGAAATCTTTGCAAGTTATTAAAATCAGTGACTTAAATAAAAACTTTAAATGCTTGCATTTACTTACGACAAGATGATTTATTAACGGTTCCAGAGAGAATATATGACTACTTTTATTAGCCATGATACGGTGAAAACCAGCTATTGGCATAAATTGGATGACGGGCGTATTCAATGTGATGTGTGCCCGAGATTTTGCAAACTGCACGAAGGCCAGCGCGGACTGTGCTTTGTCAGGCAGAATCTGGATAATCAGATTGTCATGACCAGTTACGGACGTTCCAGCGGTTTTGCTATAGATCCTATCGAAAAGAAGCCGCTGAATCATTTTTTGCCTGGCACGTCGGTATT
>JBAQEN010000694.1:0-2516 GCA_049286765.1 Methylococcaceae bacterium | reverse complement strand
CAGCACACTATAATTAGACTCTATATCGTCGTTCAGCGAAAGTAAAAAAGCAGGAGAAAGTCTAATGTATTCAGAATCGGATCGGCCTTATCGTAAGAAATTAATGTCACAGGGAATAATTTATATGGGTGAGGAGGAACATGACATTACTATTAAAAATCTTTCGATAAATGGCGCGCTTGCTGAATTAAACCGTAATAGCGAAGATATTGATATTAAATATATCTTTAATAAATTATTGGTTTCAACAATATTAGATATGTATCTTCCTGAAATGCGCTTGGCCGGTGAAGTTGAGGTGACCAGGGTTGATATGGAGGGCGATCATATTTTACTTGCTCTTGAATTTAAAAATATGACTTACGATGTAGATCAAGCATTGAACAAGAGAAAAGCCTACAGAAAAAACATGCCAGGCGTAGGGAAAATTTTATTAAATGATGAATATCATGAGTTTACTGCGATAAATGTTTCAGTAGATGGTTTAATGATCTGTCTTGCCGAAACAATAAGAGTGCAAGAGGGTACGATAAGTCAGTTTGAATTTAAACGGCTGGAGTTGGAGGGTGAGGTTAAGGTGATATGGATTGATAATATCCCTGATAATCGAACGTTGATGGGCTTGCAGTATGTACATTTGGAGAATAAAGCGATTAAGGGGATACCCCGTTTTGCCCGGCAACAAACTGCATAACTTCTTGCCACCAGGGTAATTCCGGCTCCAGCGGCAGATTGTTGTGGCCGGCATCTTTAAATGTCCAGAGTCGCTTGCGATGGTGCAGTGCATCGAAGAGATTCAAGCCGAACTTATTGGGGATGATTTGATCGCCTTCAGCCAGCAGAATCGCGGTACTTCCCGAATAATTATACAGATTCTTTATATTGTTGAACTTATCACGGATTAACCATTTAGCCAGAAAAAACCAGTAATGATGTTGTGCAACATTGGCCATGCTATCAAACGGTGTGATCAATACAATACCTTTTACCCGAATCTGCCCTGACTGCACGATACCGCAGACAACACCGCTTCCGAGTGATTCCCCCCAGAGAAAAATGGGTCCCCCAAAATGATCCAGCGCCTGTTGTGCGGTTTGAATACCATTGTCAATCAATGCCGGTTCCGACGGCTCGCCATTTCTGGCGCCATAGCCCGGATATTCTGCCAAAATCACCCGGTAGCCCAGTTTTTCCAATGCATCCAGATAATAGATCCGGTTTATTGCTGACCCCGCATTGCCATGAAAAACGAGAATCGTGCCTTTGCCGGTGTTATTAATTGATTTAGATATTAGCCCGAGATAGTTATCTGATGATGGCCAGAGCTTCAGATTGACTTGTTCGGACAGCTCTTGTTGTTTGTCGAGAGAATGCTTCTCAGGAAAATAGATCATGTTTCTTTGCATCAGAAACAGGATGAACAAGAGCAGTAAATAAGGCAGCAATATCGAAAGCATTGGCTTAATGATCATGCGTCAGATGTCTGTCAGAAACCAGCGTACTTTTGCTTGTCTCTGCTTAACCAGTAATCAACCGCCAGTTGCTGCGCCTGTTGTTGACTATCCGCTTTACCTAATAGCTTAAGCGCAATCGCTGCCGTGCCAGTGATTGACGCTTCGGCGAACTCGTCCTCGCTTTTTCCCTGCCAAATCAACGCCAGTTGCCGGGGATTAAGTTCCTCGGATTTAACATGGCGGCGGGCGAATAAAGCCGGCCAGTTTTCGTCAAATAACTCGCCGTGATGCACGCTTTGCACCAGGCATTCCATGTCGGGATTGCGTTCGGTTTCACCGCCTTCGCCTTTTAATACAGCTGCATGGGGTTGCTGTAACAAGGCGGCGGCTTGTTGATGCACCGGGCGATAACCCGGATGGAAAATGCCCTGAATGCTGTATTCAGCATTGAAGGGATTTATCATGCGTACCAGAGTGTGTACCGGTGAGCGCAAGCCCATTATCGGGCGCAGCTCAATGATCTCATGCAGTTTAGGACAAAAATGTTCCAGCGACAGATAGCTGAAATGCTGTTGTTCAAGCTGCTGCTTGGCTTGATCAATAGAGCTTGCGTATTCCAGCCCCAAGTATTTCAACATATCCTGAGTATAAAGTCTGCCGGCAGTATGACCTCCGGCACCGTGCATAAAAACGTTAATCCCGTTTTCTGCCAATAACAGGGCTGACAGCAGAAACCAGGGCAAATGACGGCGTTTTCCGGCATAAGAAGACCACTCTAGGTCAACTATCTTCTTGCCACCGGCAAGATGGCATGCTTCTCTGGCAGCCAAAACAAAACCAGCCAGTTCTTCAGGTGTTTCTTCTTTGACCCGCATCAACATTAAAAATGCGCCCAACTGAACGGGCAGCACTTCGTTTGCCATAATCATTTTCATCGACTGATAGGCTTCATTTTGGGTGAGTGGTCTTGAGCCTTTTTTGCCTTTGCCCAGTATGCGGATGTACTCTGCAAACGGGTGCTCAGGCCGGGGTGTTTGTTCGTGATGAGTAAAATTCATAAAG
>JBAQEN010000693.1:0-2042 GCA_049286765.1 Methylococcaceae bacterium | reverse complement strand
GCAACGCGGCCTTGGGGGACAATCGAGCATGTAGCCACCGGGGTTAGCGGGGCGCTTCATGCAACAACCCCAATGGATGCGATCAAAGACCTGTTTTTTAAATTGCGGGCCGGTTACCGGGCTAACGCCTCATGGGTGTGCAGTTCCGAAATAGCGCTTTTACTTTCAAAAGTAAAAGATGATACTGGTAATTTCATGTGGGATCAGGGCGATATAAAGACTGGCCAGCCTGTAACCCTGCTTGGCAAGCCTGTCATAATTTGCGAAAGCTGCCCCACGGCAGCCGCCAATAGCCTCAGCCTCTGGTTTGGAGATTGGAATCAGGCACTAAGAGCGATAGAACGGGCGGGCAATAAAGTCTTGATCGACCCGTATAGTTCGAAGCCAGACCTGCAAATTTATGTTTATCGCAGAATGGGCCTGCAACTACGCAACAGCAATGCTTTAAAAGTGCTGAAATTCGCAGCTGCTTAATATTCCCTTCTAAAATCCCCTCCGTCTAAAGCGGAGGGTGTTTTTTCACTCCCAAGGAATTGCTATGGAACGTTATTATTCAAAACTGATTGAACTAAAACTTGCGCCTGCTGATTCAGGCAACATGGAATTTTCAGGTTACGGCGCTGTATTTGGCAATGTTGATGCTTACGGTGATGTTATAGAGCCTGGCGCATTTTCTAAATTTTTAGCCGATGTCAAATCCGGCCTTCAAAACTGGCCCAAAATGCTATTGCAGCATGGCGGCATAGACATAACCGGCCAAGGAGCAACACCTATTGGCGCTTGGCAGCATTTAGAAGAAGACCATATCGGTTTGAAAGTCACCGGTCAGCTGGCACCAACTCAACGAGGTAAGGAAATTTACGAATTGATGAAAATGCAGCCACGGCCCGCGATAGACGGCCTGTCGATCGGCTACATTGCCCGCGAATTTGTAAACCGCACCAAACCGGGAGACCCGAACCGGCGTCTTAAGCGCATTGATTTGATAGAAATTTCGCCTGTTACCTGGCCAGCGAATGATAAAGCGCGCTTAACCGGCATAAAAACTCTGGACGAAACGAACGAAAGAGACTTTGAGAATCTACTATGCAATCTTGGCTACACGAAAAAGGCGGCCAAAACGATCATAAGCAGCGGTTTTAAAGCCTTACAAAAGGCTGATGGCAGCTATGACCTGGAAGAACTTAAAGGTGCCATAGCAGCCGGTATCCGGCAGCTCAACAGTTAGCGCATAAGGGCATTAAATTCTGACAATACAAAAATTAACCGGCTTTCATGGCCGGTTTTTTTATGCCTGCCTGTTACGACCATCGGGTTTTATTTATGCCGGTTTTTTTATTTGTAGGAAAAATCTGTAAATACATCATTTAAAAGTAGCCCAGGGGTGGCCCAGGAAAATTCAGTCAATAAAAAAGGGCTTGGCTGATTGCCTAAGCCCTTGATTTCTATGGTGCCTCGGGCCGGAGTCGAACCGGCACGGCCTTACAGCCGAGGGATTTTAAGTCCCTTGCGTCTACCAATTTCGCCACCGAGGCTTCAATAACTTTGGTAAGCCGAATATTATATAGCAACAAAAAAAATAAACTAGACCTAGCTAACATTTTTTTAGAATCGCAGGGATTTTTATTTTTGAAAATAATTGTAAGTTTTTTATGCGGGAACGACTAATTCAATATATTTTACCGGATTAAGTTTTCTGGATATGTTTACGCACCCTGGATTTTGCTCCGTTTTATAATTTCATTTGACGGCCGCGCACGTCAAATAGGCACTGTTCGGCCGTATTCGAAAGCGCATTCGCTGACACTTCGAGGCGAGCGTCACCCGTACATGAGAGAGGCAATAGAGCCGTAAGCAGAGCGAATCCTCGGAATTCTGGTGACATTGCGATGTTCCTTTGTAGCTTAACATTATCTAGGTCAGGATATCTTACATTCATTTCAATCTCTGTTGACAAGAATAATCCTAAAACCAGCTCTTCTAAACTGGATAATATTGACGAATCAGGCGTATAAAATTATCAAAAATGAAAATCCGCGGGA
>JBAQEN010000692.1:0-1805 GCA_049286765.1 Methylococcaceae bacterium | reverse complement strand
GCTTTAGCTGGATAACTGAGCCTGCAGATAAGTGCGGCTTTACACTTTATGAATATTTGCGACAGAACCGATGCAAAGTATCAAGTGTTTGAATATATTGAGGAGTATTACAATCGCAAAAGGCTTCACTCAAAATTAGGCTATCTCAGCCCAGAAGCGTTTGAGGCCAATATGGTCTCTTATCAAAGTGTCCAGAAAATCGGGGCAAGATCAGATTACATGTATAGTCCGACTTTCCATCGCGATTTGTTAAATTACTAATTTAATAAATTTGACCATTCAATTTGCTAGCTCGGAGAAAGTCATGAAGGCGCTGCCTTTTCTACTACCTTATTTAGTTTCTTCAACTATGATCGTTGGCTATACCACGAATCAATTATGGTTATTTAGAGTGGTAGGGTGGGCATGGCTAATTGTCGCGATGTTCGACTTAGCTAATTGTCCTGAAACCCAGAATTCTCATAACCAGCAGGTTAGTTATTCAAGCTGGGACATTGCTCTGGGGCGATTCGCTGTTCGCTTATGGATGCCAGTGCAGGCAACGATCATAGTGTGTGGCCTTTCCATTACAACGTGGGACTATCTAACTGTAGAAGAATTGCTGATTGTCACTGTATCGGTCGGCATCGCGAGCGGCATGTTCTGCATTCCAGTAGCGCACGAACTGATGCATAAGCGGGGTAGGTTCGACAAGATTCTAGCCGAAATACTGATGACGTCCGTGAGTTATACACATTTTTGCATTGAACATATACACGGTCATCATCGTAATGTTGGAACCGCCGATGATCCAGCTACCGCGCAGTTTGGTGAAAGCTTTTACGCCTTTTATCCGCGTACAGTTTTCGGCGGTATAGTCAGTGCTTGGAATTTTGAGAAGGTACGCCTCTATCGGCTAGGCGCAAGCGCTTGTAGCCCCCGTAATCGGATGATTCGATATGGCACAAGCCTGAGCATCGTATATGCTATGATTTTTTCTATGTTCGGTTTGCTCGGAGTTGGCTTCTTTGCGGTACAAAGCGTGATTGCATTTTCAATGCTCGAAGCCGTCAACTATATTGAACATTATGGCTTAACCCGCCGTGAGATGGCACCAGGCTGTTATGAGCGAGTCATGCCCTGCCACTCCTGGGACTCCAATCATCTAATGAGTAACTGGATGTTATTCAACTTGGGCCGTCATTCCGATCATCATTATCGTCCTACAAAAAACTATCTCTATTTACATCAATGGGAAGAGGCACCGCAGCTTCCTGGTGGATATTTCATGATGTATTTGCTACCGTTGGTCCCCCCCTTATGGCGCCGCATCATGGATTCCGGCGTGCAGGCATGGCGAAGGAAGCATGGATTTGTATCCAATGCTGATTCCTGAGAAGGTAATATTTAAAGGCGTACCCGGTCGGCGACTCTGGATCGGATACGAGATTGACAACCAAGTGTGGAGGAAATTTAAATGAAGATATGCCCTTATTGCCTAAAGGAAGACCTTCATGACAAGGCCAAAAAGTGTCACCATTGTGGTGCTTGGCTAAGCAAGATAAGAAGACTCGGCACTATTTCTGGAATAGTAGCTTGGGTGTTTATTTCTATTTTCATTC
This sequence comes from Methylococcaceae bacterium, assembly GCA_049286765.1. Classification (GTDB taxonomy): domain Bacteria; phylum Pseudomonadota; class Gammaproteobacteria; order Methylococcales; family Methylomonadaceae; genus JAGXGJ01. Next base: position 204 of record JBAQEN010000692.1, on the reverse strand, counting down.
TGGGCCTGGTGAGTTGTGCCCTACCAGGGGTTGTCGTTGGAGTTATCGACCTTGTAAAGCACACGATAAGTTAAACCGCACAAAAAGTAACGTACCCGAAATAACGTGTAGGAAATCAATCATGACTGAAGACTTTCATCTACCTGCAAGTAACCCACCAACTGGCGAGTCACTGCCCATTTCCCTGGTGGAGTTGGATACAAC
>JBAQEN010000691.1:0-2605 GCA_049286765.1 Methylococcaceae bacterium | reverse complement strand
ATGGACAGGGCGGCGCTGGCATAAAACGGTATCAAATTAATAATACTTCAGGATCAGCGGTTTATTGGCAGAAATATCAAACAGGTTCGCAACATTCAGCGCTGTTTCTGGCGAATGGACAAGTAATGCAAGTGCTAGGCTTTAACAGACAATGGACTGTCGGCTTAGCTGAAACTGAAGAATTTATTTTTTCAGGTATTACCAATAACAGTGAATTGTTAAATGAACACCAGTTATTGGTAACGGACTGGCTAACTAAAATCATTCCGGTATTTGAGCTTAAAGGCCTAAATTCGCTGGATTTTATTCAGTCGGGTGATAATAGTTATTTGCTGGAAATTAACCCGAGACCGTCTGCCAGTATGCAATTATATGATGCCGACTTAATAATCAGACATATCAGAGCCTGTCAAGGTGAATTGTCTGATTACAATTTTGTTCAGGATAGCACTAGCGCTTATCAAATTGTTTATGCCGATCAGGATATGTTGATTCCTGAAGCATTTGCGTGGCCACACGGGTGTATGGATTTGCCTGAGCCGGGGTCATTAATTCACACCGGACAACCTGTTTGCAGTATTATTGCCCATCATCTCGTATCCGAGCCCGTGTCATATTGTCAGCAGATGGCAGCAACGCTGATCCAATTGATACTGGAGAATCAAATCCTGAAAACCTGAAAATAGCGCATAAGCAAAAACTTCCACCAGGCGCCAGGGAAAAATACGGTAAACTGAGCGGCATTGCTTGCAATAGTTCACATCACGATGACCGATACCCTGACCAATCCAGATTTACCGCCCTTACTAGAAGTCCTGGAACAAGACAATGGCCAGCAATATGTCAAGTTGTCAGGCGACTGGAATCTTCGTAGCCTGACGACAACGCCTGATCTGCAACAGAGAATTCGTCACCATGCTGTTAGTAAAACCATGCAATGGGATATGGGCTCGGTTGATCTGCTCGATAGTGCGGCGGCTTTGATTATCTGGCAAGCCTGGGGAGAACAAATGCCGGCTCTGTTACAGATAAAACCGGAACATCAGCGCTTGTTTGAGCGCTGGCAAGCTCAAGCTGTACCCGCTACTGAACCTACGGTTTCTCGTTTCAGTCTATTTTTTAATTATTTTCATCAATTACTCTGGAGCTTTTGGGCGCAACTGCTGGATCTGGTGACTTTGTCGGGTCAACTGGTTCTAGATCTTGCCTATCTTATGGGCCATCCGCGTGCTATTCCCAGGGCGGAGATTTCCATCACGATTTATGATGCAGGTGTCAGAGCGTTAGGAATCACGGCACTGGTGGGTTTTTTGATTGGCATTGTGCTCAGTTATCTGTCAGCATTGCAATTAAAGACTTTCGGAGCGGAAATTTATATCATTGATATTCTGGGGTTAAGCATTATTCGTGAATTGGGGCCATTGTTAGCGGCGATTCTGGTCGCTGGCCGCTCCGGTTCAGCAATGACTGCGCAAATAGGCATCATGCGAGTGACTGAGGAACTGGATGCCTTATCTGCGATGGGTATATCGCATTCCTTACGCCTGATTCTGCCAAAAGTGACGGCACTGACGGTAGTCCTGCCTCTGTTAAGCGCATGGACTAGCGCGTCAGCACTTATAGGCGGCATGTTTTCCGCACAAAATACGCTGGATATCAGCTATCAGCAGTTTTTCCAAAAACTGCCTGATGTGGTGCCGCTAATGAATGTCTTTATAGGCTTGGGTAAAAGCGCAGTTTTCGGACTGTTCATTGCGCTGATTGCCTGTCATTTTGGTTTTAGAATAAAACCGAATACTGAAAGTCTGGGCAGTGAGACGACTAATTCCGTGGTGGCATCAATTACCGTGGTGATTATGATTGATGCAATGTTTGCTATTTTATTTATGGGTGTGGGTATGCCATGATACAGACCCATGCGATAAGTTTCGAACATGTCTTCACAAGCTTCGGCGATAAAGTGGTCCATCAGGATATTAATCTTAGCCTGGAACCTGGCGAGATATTGGGCGTGGTAGGGCCATCCGGTTGTGGTAAAACAACGTTGCTACGTGAAATTATCGGTTTGCAAACACCCAGTCAGGGTGAAGTGTTCGTTATGGGGCGATCCTTGAAAAATTTAACAAACGTTCACAGGCACTGGCTACGTAGTAATTGTGGCGTACTGTTTCAGAAAGGAGCTTTATTCAGCGTCTTGAATGTTTTTGATAATATCGCCTTTCCACTGCGGGAAATCGGTTTTCATGATGAAGAATTGATTAAGCGATTAGTGTTTATGAAGCTGTCAATGGTAGGGTTATCTGACCAGGACGCCTGGTTAAAACCGGCGGACCTGTCCGGCGGCATGATCAAGCGAGTAGCGCTCGCACGCACGATGATCTTGGAGCCAGGCCTGTTATTGCTCGATGAACCCACTTCCGGACTGGATCCTATTTCGAGTGAGGATTTTGTCAGTCTGTTATCCGAACTTCATAACGCGCTTAATTTTACCGTGTTTATGGTTACCCATGATTTGGATATTCTGAGAGATTTGTGTACCAAGGTAGCCGTGCTTTCGGACAATCAAATGGTTGCTTTTGGGTCGCTGGCTTCAGTCCTTAGTTGC
>JBAQEN010000690.1:0-3699 GCA_049286765.1 Methylococcaceae bacterium | reverse complement strand
GGAAATGGCGGGGCTCGATAACCCTAACGGCTCGCCTTTTATGGTTGGTGAGGAACAGCGTAAATGGGTGAAAAGCGATTTGGCCAAGATTAATAAAAATACTCCGGTCGTCGTTTTTTCTCATTCGCCGCTGCAGAAAATTTATAAAGGCTGGAATTTTTGGACAGAAGATGCTGATGAAATCCAGGCACTGCTGAAACCGTTCAAAAAAGTTTCGGTTATTTATGGTCATGTCCACCAGATACAATACAACCAGATCGGCGCTATCAGCTTCAATTCGGTTATGGCAACCGCCTGGCCTTGGCCGTACCCTTCCTCTTATGCACAAGCCAAGCAATATCTGCCAAAACTGACGGTACCGATGAACCGGGCCGATCCATTTTTTGAACGGGATGCTACCGGCTGGCAATTTATTAATGTGGCCAATGGCCGCGTGGATTTGCATTTCACGCTTTATAGCAATAACAGCCGGACTGTTCGTTTTAACACGGGTAAAAAACACCCGGAAGATGTCGTCTATCAGAGCAAAGATGCGCGTATTCCTCCCCAAAACCATTATTAGCCGCGGAACAGGAGCAAGAAAATGTCTGATTATCAAAAAAAAATGATAGCTGTAATTTTTGGATGGCTGTTGTTCGCAGCCCCCGGTTCATTGACGGCGGATGAATTCACCGATGCCGATTTGCAGCGCTTCCAGCAACAATTCATGGCTACTGTCGCCCAAGGCCGTGAATTATGGATCAGCCCCAAGCTGGGGAGCAACGGTGTTGCCTGCGCACAGTGTCATCCCAATGCTGCTAATACTCATCCCGAAACCTATCCGAAATTTCAAAAACAAATAGGGAAAGTCATCCCACTTTGGGAAATGATAAACTGGTGCCTCAAAAATCCGCTGGAAGGCCAACCGCTAGCCGCAGACGACCCAAAAATGATAGCTCTACAGGCCTACATTACCTATGAACGGCGAGGGGTAAAACTGGAGCCGGGCAAACATTGATTTGAATTTCGCAGATTGGGCATATGCTTCCTGTGCCCTCATACGCTCAACTTAATACATAAAACCACGAAGAACACGAAGCCTGACCTGAGCATAGCCGAAGGGTTCGCGAAGAAAAACCAAAATAAAAACTTCGCGCCTTCTGTGTTCTTCGTGGTTTATTAATCAATCTGCTAACACTATCTCGATTGAATAGGCTCTTTCTGCTTAAGTGGAAGCTTATTGGGCAACAAATGCATTGCCTACGCTATTCATCTTGAGCCGGTTATTATTTTCCCGCTTCCTCAGAATAAACCCCAAAACTCATAATACGCTGATAGCGTTTTTCCAGTATTTCCTCAATTGGCTGACGCTTCAGCTCTGATAAATGGCGAATCAATGCTTCTTTTAAATTCAAGGCAATAATCTTGAAATTTCGATGGCCGCCGCCCAAAGGCTCTCTGACTACTTCATCCAGAAAACCCTGCTCACGAATACGGTCAGAAGTAATGCCCATAGCCTCGGCCGCTAATTGGGATTTATCGGCGCTTTTCCAAAGTATGGATGCACAACCTTCGGGTGAAATAACTGAATAAGTACTGTATTCCAGCATGATTAAACGATCTCCGACGCCAATCGCCAATGCACCGCCCGAACCTCCTTCACCGATAATCGTGCAGACAACCGGGGTTCTCAATTTCGCCATTTCAAACAGGTTTCTGGCAATCGCTTCGCTTTGTCCGCGCTCTTCAGCGCCGATGCCGGGGTAGGCGCCGGGTGTGTCAATCAGGCAAATAACGGGTATTTTAAAACGCTCCGCCATTTTCATAACCCGCAATGCCTTACGATAACCTTCCGGCCGCGGCATCCCAAAGTTGCGGTAAATCTTTTCTTTGGTATCACGGCCTTTTTGATGACCAATCACCATCACCGGTTGTTCATCAAGACGCGCTAATCCGCAAACAATCGCTGGGTCATCGGCATAAGCCCGATCCCCATGGAGTTCGTGGAAATCGGTAAGAATATGTTCGATATAATCCAGGGTATAGGGTCGTCCGGGATGTCTGGATAACTGGGAAATCTGCCAGTCAGAGAGATCACTAAATATTGATTCGGTCAGTGCTTGGCTTCTGTCTTCCAGTTGCTTGATTGCATCGGAAATATTAATGTCATTATCAAACTCCACATTACGGAGTTCTTTAATTTTCGCTTCTAATTCAGCGATCGGTTGTTCGAAATCAAGAAATTTTAAGTCCATGGAGACGTGATCCGGCGTATAAGGGTAAATAAGAGATTTTATAGAAATTTAGCAATTTATTCTAAATAAATTCAGTAATTAATAATCGTGACCCACTCTTGCCTTATTTTATAGTACACTTTAATTCAGATATTATTTAGCTGGGTCGCCGTGTTTCAATCAGAGTCCCGGATGTTTAGTCCACCTTTACTTTATTGAAAAACGCATTTGCCTGTATTTTTATTATGTTTACAATTACCAAAGAAGTTTATTTCTGTTACGGGCACCGATTAATGAATCATCCCGGAAAGTGCCGGAATTTACACGGCCATAGCGTTAAAGCGTCGATTTCAATACAGCAAGAGGATCTCAACGATCAAGGCATGGTCTGTGACTTTTCCGATATCAGGGATTGCGTTGAAGAGTATATTAATCAGCATCTTGATCATAACTTTCTGCTGCATAAAAATGATCCGATTATCCCTGTGCTCAAGGACCAAAACGAACGTTTCCTCGCTCTCGATGAGCACCCTACTGCCGAAGTATTGAGTAAAATGATTTACCGGCATTTAAAACATGCCGGTTTTAATGTCGCCAAAGTGGTGTTATGGGAAACTTCCAGCGCCCATGCTTGCTACCGGGAAAATTGATAGTAGTCATGGGCTTTGTAAATCCGGTCAATAAATCATTCTGCCTGGAACAAATCTGCGAATCTAACTACCAGAAGCTGTTACAGTTAATTCCCGATTTATTGACAATTAAAGAGGCAGCCATTGGGCTTTCAGCTCAGCATACGATGCTGCATCTTACCGTCATTGAACGTACCTCGTACACGATGACAGTTGATCTCAGTTATTGTTTCAACAAAAATTTGGAAGAGTTTTTGGAGCCGGCTGTCAAAATACGCATTTATCTGGATGCGCAACTGTCTGAAGTAATAAGTGACCATGTCCGGGACAGTGTAGGGCAGGTCTTTAAAGATCCGGGTTTGAGCCGCGAGATTATGAATTATAAATGGCGGTTAAATTATTTTCTGCAAAAGTGGCTGGATCATTGTTTAAAAAAAGACTATCGATTCGTTATTATGCGTTCACCCGATCTGGCATGTATTTGAGATATATTGAGCGTTGAATAAAACAACACTGCCTTTATGCCGATAAAGGCAGTGTGTTACACGCTGTTATGCCGCTTAGCCAGGGTTTTTGCCATCGCGGGGATTAGCAGCAATATCGAGTCATTCAATTTTCATTGGGAGATGACTAAAAATTAGCTTCATTAGACCGCTGCCAGCAGATCTTCAACGTCGGCGTTGATAATCTCCAGCCCTATTTTTTTACAATAACGTTGCTCTTTATCGGTCGGATTTTTGTTCAAAACCCAACCTTTTCGATTAGCTGCGCCATAAACAATATCGCTCATCACCATGCGTTCTGAATCTCTGTTTAATGGTAAGCCTATAAACAAATATTGCTTGCCTTTACGGTAC
>JBAQEN010000689.1:0-3371 GCA_049286765.1 Methylococcaceae bacterium | reverse complement strand
CAAAAAAACCAGGAACCACGTTCTAACCGTGCCCCGCAAGAGCAAGACACTAAACAGGAACAAAACAAGGAACCTCGTGCTAATCGTAACATCAGGGGGCCGGGGCGGAATGTAAGGCCAAATCTTGCGCCAGTTAATAATACTGTAGATGAGGCTATAGAACTTGTTAAAAATGATCCTATGCCTGCTACTGAAGCTCCAAAAACTGAAGCGACACTTCAGACACCCGAGGTTTCTACACTAACTGAAGAGCAAACAAAGCAACCGGCAAGAAAAAACTCCAGCAGAAGGGGCCCAAACCGTAGAAGACCACGCAATCCCAATTACAAAAAACCAGAGGTTGAGGGTGATTCAAACGGCGATGTTGTTGACAAGGCCGCAACAGAAACAAGAAGCGAAGCACGCCCTGCACAATTCCGGTCTTATGACAGTGATTTTGCTGAAAGAGTAGAAAGAACTGAGCGTTCTGAAGCGCAGATTAATATTTCAACTACTCCAGAACCCGAACCGCAAAAATCAGTTGCTGAACCTTCACCAAAAGTGGTTGAAGAATAGTTCCTAGGTCAAAGGGACAAGGTACAAAGCTAAATTTCTTTAGCTTGTACCTTGCCCTTCACTTATATCTAATCAGTACGTCTGTTGGCCCGCACAACAATTTCAAGCGCGAAATCAATTCATCAGTTGGATGCACGCGCCATTCATCACCTAGCTGAACAGCTGCCTTTGCATAGGGCGATGTATAGCTGATTCCTATGGGGCAACTGCCACCCTTGAATGGACTCAAAATAGTATTTAACCTCTCAATATAAGCGCTGGTTTCAAGTTTGTTTCCTGCTGTAGTCCAAGTTAACCGAATACCTCTCGAAAAACTCTCTCTCGCCTGCTCGATGTTATATAACTTCTCAACCGTCAAGCGCAACGCGCCGGAAAAATTATCGATAGCCAAAGCCCCTTCGGCGACTAAAAGATCATCGCGAGCAAAAATATCCCGATATTTATCGTAAACTTCGCCAAAGACGGCAATTTCCAGTCTGCCGGATTTGTCATCAATGGTTGCAAAACCCATCGTTTTACCCTGTTTCGTCTGACGAGTGCGAACTTCTATGACCAGACCCGCAACTCGCGCCTCCATATTGCCGCCCGACACTTGCAAAGATGCAATTTTTCCATGGGTAAAGTGTTTTAATTCCGGCTCGTATTGGTCTATCGGGTGCCCCGTCAAAAACAAGCCCAGCGTTAATTTTTCCGCAGCCAAGCGTTCATTGTCAGACCATGGCTCAACTGCGGTTGCATAAGCTTCGGTATCTGCTGGATTCTCAATAATCGCCAGGCCAAATAAATCATTCTGCCCCGTTTGCGCCATTTTCCCGTGCTGTTCAGCTACTCGCAAAGCGGTGGGCAATTCCGCCAAATGCCTCGCCCGGTTAGTATCAAATTCATCAAAAGCACCGGCGCGGATTAACGCTTCCAGCACTCGCCGGTTAAATTTGCGCAAGTCCACCCGTTTGCATAAATCATATAAACCTGAAAACCGGCCATTATCCTCCCGCTCTTTAAGCATATCTTCAATCGCCGCCTGACCCACGCCCTTGATTGCGCCCAGGCCATAAACAATATGATTATCGTCATTAACGGTAAAACGATAGGTGGACACATTGATAGTCGGCGGCAGAATGACCAGCTTCATTTGCCTGCATTCTTCTATCAATACAACTACTTTATCGGTATTGTCCATGTCGGAAGACAGTACCGCCGCCATGAAGGCAGCCGGATAATGGGCTTTCAGCCAGGCGGTTTGATAGGCGACCAGTGCATAGGCGGCGGAATGGGATTTGTTGAAGCCATAGCCGGCGAATTTTTCCATTAAATCGAAAACATACGTTGCTATAGGTTCATCGACCTGATTTGCTACGGCGCCGGTGGTGAACTTTTCCCGCTCCTTCGCCATTTCTTCCGGCTTCTTTTTACCCATGGCCCGCCGCAGCATATCCGCTCCACCCAGCGTATAATGCGCCAATTCCCGCGCAATTTGCATCACCTGTTCCTGGTACAAAATAACACCATTGGTCGGCTTGAGGATAGGCTCCAGCAGCGGATGCGCGTATTCCGCTTTCGCGCCATGTTTGACATTGATGTAATCATCGACCATGCCCGATTCCAGAGGACCCGGACGAAACAGAGCCACCAGTGCAATAATATCGTCAAAGCAGTCGGGTTTCAGCTTTTTAATCAGCTCCTTCATGCCGCGTGATTCCAGCTGGAACACGGCTGTGGTCAGACCATTTTTTAATAGTGCGTAGGAAGCGGCATCATCTCTGGGGATGGTGGTAATATCAACCGGCGCTTCACCGGCTTGCTGTTTTTTATGATTAATGGTTTGTAGCGCCCAATCAATAATTGTCAGTGTGCGTAAACCTAAAAAGTCGAACTTGACCAGACCGACAGCTTCCACATCATCCTTATCAAACTGGGTTACCAGATTACCACCGCCCTGTTCACAATACAGCGGCGTAAAATCCGTCAATTTGGTCGGCGATATAACCACACCACCTGCATGTTTTCCGGCATTTCTGGCAGTTCCTTCCAGCGACAGCGCCATATCAATCAGCGTTTTGACTTCTTCTTCGGTGTCATAAAGTTGTTTAAGCTCAGGGCTGTCTTTCAAAGCTTTGGTCAGCGTCATACCGATTTCAAAAGGAATCAGCTTGGCCAGTCGATCTACAAAGCCATAAGCAAAGCCCAGTACCCGTCCTACATCGCGAATAACTGCCTTGGCCGCCATCGATCCATAGGTGATAATCTGTGCGACATGATCCCGGCCATAATGACGTGCAACATAATCGATGACCTCATCACGTCGATCCATGCAAAAATCAATATCAAAATCGGGCATGGAGACCCGCTCGGGATTCAAAAAGCGCTCGAACAGCAAATCAAATTCTATCGGGTCCAGGTCGGTGATTTTAAGCGCATAAGCAACTAATGAACCGGCACCAGAGCCGCGTCCCGGGCCGACTGGAATATGTTCGTTTTTTGCCCACTGAATAAAATCGGCAACGATCATGAAATAGCCGGGAAAACCCATTTCGTTTATCACCTTTAATTCGGTGTCCAGGCGTTCATAATAAACCTTGCGGTTTTCCTCATCCGTGCCTTTTCCGACCGCCGGATATTGCTTCAAGCGCTCTTCCAGCCCTTTTTTTGCCTCACTCGCCATTAATTCATCCAGCGTCATTCCCGCAGGTACAGGAAAATCAGGCAGAAAATTTTCTCCCAGCGTCAGCTTTAAATTGCAACGTTTGGCAATTTCCACGGTGTTTTCCAAGGCTTCCGGAATATCGGCAAACAACTCCAGCATCTCCTCGCTACTG
>JBAQEN010000688.1:0-4185 GCA_049286765.1 Methylococcaceae bacterium | reverse complement strand
TTATGAATTGTAATTTCAGTTTATTAACGTGCATGGAAATTTTGGATACTTGAAACGCTGCGCCTCGTTTGTTCTGAGCGTAACTAACCTAAAGCCTAGGCAAAAGCTATTCGCGTTGAACTTATTCGCCTTTTCCCTTTCGGAGTGAGCCCTGTCGAACCGTATTTATGTTATTTTGCAAGGAATTTAAGAGAATCTTGAATTTTCAGAGGTTCCCTTAAGTTAATGGGTAAGCTTGATAATCCATCATTAAAAAACCAGCATGTTATAAATATCGAGGTAATTCGTAACTCAGCAATATATAATCCTTTTCACAAAATAGTTATGAACCATAAGTATTTGTACCCTTTTTTTCTTACTTTTTTGCAACTATTTAATTGTGTTTCAAAATTATGGTTTTGCACAACGGAATTCATGAAGCGCCGTTTCAGACGCACCGCTCATACATCCTGTGCCACTGTAGTGGCGGGCATACATTTCCACGCAGAGCGTAGGAATGAAAAACACGCTGAATAATTACTAAAATACTTGCTTGGTTTGTATCGTTTTCCTCGGATTTTAACTAGGGATAGGGTGTTTCATTAAGACATTGTCCGGTTATCAGTAATTTTTCTATTTAAGGAAATTGCCTGTGTTTAATTGCGTCTTTTCTTGTAATAAGCCTAGTGGTTTTATTAGGCAACATAAAAGTGCATTATTTGCGCTTATAAAGCTCTCCGACATCTTAATTATCATTTCCTTGTTTTTTATTTTTTTAGGCGCAAGCAATTATGTTGTGGATGGGCGGATCATTTTAATTTTACTCATTGGTTTTTTAACTTTTGAGTTTTTTGCAACAATAAATAACCTTTATGGCCTCCGGCGAGGATTGAGTTTTGTATATGTAATAAAAAATATATTAACAGCATGGCTGTTCTCGGTTTTAGCCGTAATAATGGTTATTAAGTTTTCAACATTTGTTGATGTCAATCAAAAAAAACAGGTGTTGCATTGGTTATTGTTAACGCCGTTTATGATCATTGGCTGGCATTCAATAATTAGATTGTCGTTGAATTATTTAAGAAGAATCGGCAGAAATACGCGCCGGGTAGCGATAATTGGCGCTACAGACTTAGGGCTCGATTTGGAGAAAATCTTAGTAAAGCAAACCTGGCTGGGTTTTTCTTTTATCGGCTTTTTTGATGACAGATTGCCTTCTGATGAACGTACTTTTTCTAAATATGAAATTGGAAAAGTTGAGGACCTGATCGAAAAAGCCAAAAACAATGAATTGGACTTCATATTCATTACTTTGCCCATGGGCGCTGAGAAAAGGATTAAATTGATTCTTGATGAGCTAAGAGATACTTCTATTGTTGTCTATTTGGTGCCTGACCTGTTTGTTTTTGATCTTCTCGGCGCCAAAGTCGAAAATTTTAATGGCTTACCGGTAATCAGTATATTTGATACCCCTCATATTGGTTTTGACGGGTTTAAAAAAAGAGTATTCGACATATTTACGTCCATTTTTATTCTATCTGTTATTTCTATTCCAATGTTAATCATTGCTTTAGGCGTTAAACTTACCTCTCCAGGTCCCGTTTTATTTATCCAACGCAGGTACGGCTTTCGCGGTGAAGAAATTTTTGTTTGGAAATTCAGAACCATGCGGGTTTGCGAAGATGGCCAAATCGTAAACCAGGCGACTCAAAACGATCCGCGTATCACGAAGTTTGGCCAATTTCTTAGAAAGACCTCTTTGGATGAGTTACCTCAGTTTATTAATGTATTGCAAGGCAGAATGTCAATTGTTGGCCCACGCCCGCATGCTGTTGCGCATAATGAGCATTATCGCGGACAAATTTCAGGTTATATGCAACGCCATATTGTTAAACCGGGTATCACCGGCTTAGCTCAAATCAGAGGGTTTAGAGGCGAAACGGATACGCTGGAAAAAATGGAAGACCGTATTCGCTGTGACTTGGAATACATTCACAGATGGTCAATTTGGCTGGACTTGGAGATTTTTTTTCGAACAATATTCAAGGGCTTTTTACATACAAACGCGTATTAACCAGGGGTGCTATAAAATTAGGGTTGCGCTTCGACAGGATTCTTATTTGCGTATAAAATCGTGTTACCCTATTGAAAAATAAACCATCCCAGGCAATGCATGTTTTAATTTCATTGTTTTTTTCTATTTTTTTATCAACTGTAGCTGAGGCAGACAGTTTAGATGATCTGGTTTCGCTCAGAAACAAACCGGATCCCGTTGTGCAGTTGACCGCTAAAGAACGTGCCTGGTTAGCGAATCATAAAAGAATCCGGATAGCGTTTGACGGCTCGTTGCCGCCCTATAGTTTCCGCAATAATTCCGGACAACTTGAAGGTATTGCCATCGAAGTCATCAACACCTTAAGCAAACGCTTGGGTATTAACTTTGAAACTTATCCTAATACTAGCTGGAAAAAATTATACAAAGCCGCTGCTGAACATAAAGTTGACGTCGTTGCTACGATGGTCAATCGGCCGGATCGCGCGCAGTGGTTTAACTTCACGAAACCATATCTGATAAAATCCCTGGTTATCATGACTAAAAGGGATAATGATACGATCAAAAATCGCACCGATCTTGCCGGGAAAAGGATCACGATGGTTAAGGGTTACCAATATGCCGACCAGGTTATACAAGATTTTCCTTCAGTCATTCCACATTTCGTTAACTCTATGCTGGACAGCCTAAATGCGGTCAGTACAGAAAAGGCCGATGCTGCTATTGTTTTTATGGCCACAGCCAGTTATCTGCAAACAAAATACCAGCTGACTGATCTGAAAGTTGCAGCCTTTTATGACCGCAACAGCGCCAATGAAAGCATTGCTGTACGAAAAGACTGGCCTACTCTCGCGGCGATTTTACAAAAGGCGCTGGATACCATAGACGAAGAAGAAATGCAGGCTATTTACGCTAAATGGCTTCCCAGTGTTAAACCTTTAACAGAAGACTATGCATCGATTTGGGAAATCGTAGCGGTTTCCATCATTGTATTAATCTTATTGCTAATCTGGATTGCCCGGGTTCGCAGACTAAACAGAAAAATCAAAAAGTCAAAAGCCGAAGTTCAGGCAACCAACGAAATCCTGCTAGCATTGCAAAAAGACCTAGAACATCTGGTTTTAAAGCGTACCGCTGAACTGCAATCCAGTGAAAATAAAGTCCCGGGGCTGGTTGAGAATCCCGGTAATGAATACTTTTTTTTCCAGTACGACCGTAAAGGCGCTTTCACTTACATGAGTCCTTCAATTACAAACATACTCGGGTACACCGCGGATGAGTTTATGACTCATTACCATGAGTATCTTACTGATAATCCGGTAAATCTTAAAATTGATGAGTACAACAAACAGTGTACACAAGGCATACCCGTTCCACCTTACCAGTTGGAAATATACGATGCACAGAAAAAAATCCATTGGCTTGAAGTAAAAGATACCCCTGTTTATGATAAAAACGGCAACTGTATCGGTGTTGATGGTTTTGTACATGACATTACTGTACCCAAACCAACTGATGATGGCATAATCACGCTAACTTATAACGATGACAATCGGGTGCAAGGTAAAGATAAAAATGAAAAAATCTATAGAAATCCGGCAGAAACTTCTAGTGCTACGAATACTTGTCCCCGGTGTGGTGACGCAAAAACAAGAAAGTCACCGGCTAGAATGAATGATGAAATACTCAGAATTCTGTTCTATAAATCGTATCGCTGCCGGGAATGCCGTTATCGATTCTGGGTATTAAATCCCTTACGGCTGATCCTGTTTGGAGGCATAATGCTGGCAATTGCCATTATTGTTGGTAACCTGCCATTTTCCACTCATTAGTAAAAGACTGCCGGCGTAACTTCTAAAGCTATTATTGACTGCCAAATCAAGTAGATCGCGGAAAAAGATGATGGTAAAGCCGGACTCTAAATGGGTTTGCATCAGATTTCAAGAATAGAGAGGGCAAATTCAGATTACGTTCATCTAACCTGATTCATAATGCGGTTTACCGGTACTTGATACTCAAGTTATAGTCAGCTATTAGTCAATTCATCTGCAAAAATTCTGGGCTTTGCAAGCATTAATGATTGCAATCTAGGAAAATTGAGCTTCGATTTGTTGCGCTTACACCTATATCAATCATTGTATTTATAATAATAA
>JBAQEN010000687.1:0-2571 GCA_049286765.1 Methylococcaceae bacterium | reverse complement strand
CATGAATAAAGGCGGATATCTGACTTCTCATATTCATGAAGAAGGCTGGATCAGTGGCTGTGTCTACCTCCAGCTACCTGCAAAAAATAACGCCCACGAAGGCAGTTTCGAATACAGTACCGATGGTGACGACTACCCCAGGTTACATGACGATTTTCCCAGTCAGATTGTCGATCAGCAGGTGGGTGATCTGGTGCTTTTCCCTTCTTCACTATTTCATCGAACCATCCCGTTCCATTCCGATCAGGAGCGGGTTTGTGTGGCGTTTGATGTTAAGCCGGCGGCCTTGCTGCTGGCCTAATTATTTTCATCAATGAACGTTTTAATAAAGAACAAATAAATTGCTCATGGTCTATGATTCGTCAAATTTTACTGTCTACAAACACGTCAATTTTAGCTATGAACCCATAGTCTTGGATTATTGCGAGTACCAAAGTAGATAACTATTTATTAAACTCGAACCCCGCAAAGGTATTATAAAATTGCTTGGCAGTTCTACCGCTTTTTGAAGCTCGTAGATGTGCAAAATCCAAAGCGGCTTTATGCAAACCCTCGCGATCATCTGACATATCAGGAAAATAACTGTCAACAATTTCCAGATAGGTTTGCGCCGTTTGGGGGTAAAACGCTAAAGACAAACCAAAGCGATCGGAGAGCGAAATTTTTTCTTCCACTGCATCAGAATAATGCACTTCTCTGTCCACCAGTCGGGTGTCGAGATTATCCTGCATCTGTTCGGGCAAAAGATGGCGGCGATTAGACGTCGCATAGACCAAAACATTTTCCGGGGGTAATTCAATTGAGCCTTCCAACACGCTTTTTAACGATTTGTACTGGCTATCATTCGCTTCAAAAGAAAGATCGTCGCAATAAATAATAAACCGATGGTAGAGTTCGCGAATCTCATCGACAATTTCAGGCAAATAAACCAAATCCTGTTTATCCACCTCAATCATCCGCAAGCCCCGGGATTTGTATGCATTCAGCAAGGCTTTGATCAAAGAAGACTTGCCGGTTCCACGAGCACCCCATAGCAAGGCATTATTTGCGCGCTTACCGGCCAGAAAGCGTTCAGTATTCCGGATCATTTGTTCTTTTTGAACATTGATGCCATATAAATCATCCAGTTGTATTGAATCGATTTGTATAACGGGTCGCAAATATTCTTTACGCTGCCGCCAAATGGCGGCAACGATTAAATTCCAGTCAATCATTATTTATGCTTACCCAAGATAAAATAAAGGCTAGCCGGCATTATAAAGCAAAATCAAAGTTGCCAGACTGTAAGGTACAATACCGTTGACTTAAGCCGTTCGCCGAGCCTAGTTGAAGCGTACAACCTGCCTGGCTCCTGGCTTCGACTTCGCTCAGCCAGCTATACTGTTATACCAACAGCATTAACTATTATCCATACCTGCAAAAATTAACTTCATAGCGTATCTCGACACAGGTCCGGCTAATTTAATTGTTCTTAATAAGAGCCTGCGAGACGGATAAGTTCGGCGGTTTGTTGGCGTATTCGTCCGGTAACTTGCTGATCCAGCCGTGTTAGCCAGCGTTGAGGAATTTGTTGAACACCGTATCTGGCGCCGGCCAGCATGCCGGCCAGAGCCCCTGTAGTATCAGCGTCGTTGCCCTGGTTGACCGTTGCAATCAGGCAGGATTCAAAACTGTCAGTGCTAAAAAAATAATGTAAAACTGTTTGCACGGTATCGACAATATAGCCGGATGCTTTGCCAGGATAAGGTGTGTAGGCAAATTCATTATATTGATCGATCAATAATTCGGCCTCCTGTTTACAGGCTTCCAAATCTTTCCCGGTAACTAAATGCTTGGTCATTCGCCCCAGGGCCAAGGTCGCGGCATCGGACAAGGAGTTGTTATGCGTGATATGGCTTTGTTGCAGACTCCAGTCCTCAAAATTGCCGGGCTGGTTTAATGTTGCCAGCATAACGGGTAGATTACGCATACAGGCGCCGTTTCCTGCGTCGTCATCGCTCGGCGGCCCGGATAGTGTGCCGCTATCCCGGTAGCGGCTGATTCCGCGGCGACAGGTATTGCCTATATCGGGCGGGTTGCTTTCCATCCAGGCGACAAAATTATCGGCGACTGCCTGAATGTTCCAGCCTTGATGGTCGATAATCCCCTGACCCAGCGCCAGCGACATTTGCGTATCGTCAGTGACTTGACCGGCTTCGAGCGCCAGCCAGCCGCCGCCAATCATATCCTTATGAACCCCGTAGCGTTTCTGAATTTGTTTGGGGGTCATGAATTCGACGGTTGCGCCGAGTGCGTCGCCGCAGGCAAATCCCAGGTAAGCCCCCAGTGCTTTGTTTAAAATTAATTCAGTAGCCATGTGTAATACTCTAGCGTAATACTTTTACCCGGTAATCGCCGCCGATTACCAGATATTCTGCCTCGCCACGCAAAGCATGGCAAGGCAGCAGTTCGTTAAAAAAAATCAGTTTAACCATAGGAACTTCCACCTCCAGAATATAAGAGCCGAATTCACTTGCGATGCTACGACGGTCGGTAAAAGAGACGATATTATTGAAACGTACGATTTTTTGT
>JBAQEN010000686.1:0-1973 GCA_049286765.1 Methylococcaceae bacterium | reverse complement strand
CGTTCCTGTGCTTTAGCCGCTTACTGTCCGCTGTCATCAAGTTGAGAGCAGCATCGATAGCGTCGGGCATGTACATCATATCCAGTTGCGTATCGGCCTGAAGGAAACAATCGTAATGTTGCGATTTTATAGCCGCATAAAAAATATCCACAGCATAATCAGTTGTGCCTCCGCCCGGCAGGGCTTTGCTGGAAATCAGCCCGGGATATCTTAAGCCGCGTGTATCGACGCCAAAGCGATGATAATAATAATCGCAAAGCAGCTCCCCTGAAACCTTGGTAATGCCGTAAATGGTTGTTGGCCGCTGAATCGTATCCTGCGGCGTATCCAAAGGCGAGGCTTCAGTGCCGAAGGCCGCAATGGAACTGGGGAAAAACAGCGCACATTGATGTATTCTGGAAGTCTCCAGAACATTGATCAGCCCATTCATATTGACATCCCAAGTCTGCCGCGGCTGTTCTTCCCCTACAGCGGAAAGCACTGCGGCGAGATGAAAAATCGTATCGATATTATTGACTTCTACGACTTGATTGACTGCCGATGCATTGCGCACATCCAGTCGGCAAAAAGGCCCCGATTGCGTCGATTCGTTCAAGGCTGGCCTTATATCGGCAGCAAACACATTTTCGGCGCCATATTGACTGCGCAAAGCTATCGTTAACTCAGAACCGATTTGCCCGGTTGCACCTGTTACCAGTATTTTTTTCATCTGCACCTTCGCTGTTTTCCTAAGGTTGGCTTGCCTGCTACGGAGAAATCATCTTACCATTTATCTGTTTTACGGATTCGTAACGTATCAATCGATTACAATGTGAATTGAGAGCTAAATTTGAGAATATAAAACAAAGAGTTTTGTTAATCTGATTTCCCCTCGCCCAACCCTCCGGAGAGGGCTTATCTTCTGTGCTTTAGATATTGGCTCTTAATTTGAATTAAATTCGCGGGTTAAGATGATCATTGTCAGTAATTTCCGCTTCATGTTCACCGGTGAGCGGTACAAAGCTGACGCCAAGAACCTTCCGGGTCTCGATTTCGCCATTTACCCCTTTTTCTACTACCATGAGCTCCTGATAACTATAAGGTAAACCGACCGGTATGACTAGGCGTGCGCCTGTTCTTAATTGATCGATCAAGGGCTGGGGAATATGCGGTGCAGCTGCCGTGACGATGACCCCATCATACGGCGCATGTTCCGGCCAGCCGAAATAGCCGTCGCCGTTGCGAACTTCTACATTGTTATAGCCCAGTTTATTGAGACGTTTGCATGCCATTTTCGCCAGATCTTCAATTATTTCAACAGAATAAACCTGTTGCACCAATTGGCAAAGAATAGCCGCCTGGTAACCGGAACCTGTCCCGATTTCAAGAATAATATCAGAGGCTTTCGTATTTAATAAGTCGCTCATCAAGGCGACAATATAGGGCTGGGAAATAGTTTGCCCTGAACCGATGGGTGCAGGACCGTTATCGTAAGCACAGTAGCGTAAGTCCGCTGGTAAAAATTCATGCCGAGGCACTTTTTTCATTGCCGCCATAACCCTCCCATTCAATGAGTTTTTGCCGATGAGATGCCGGGTCAAGTGAACTTCCATTTCGATATCATTCAACATATGTTGCAGATCTTTCATTTGTAATTCTCCGAGGATATTTCATGGTTCGGCAAGGCACTCCTGAGCGAAGCCGAAGGGCTCACTACGAACGGCTTAAACTTAGACCGTCCCGTCTTTAGATGAAAGCTGTTTTCTCCAAAAAACCCATTGTAAAACGAAAATTCCAATATACCATTGAGTAAATATCAATTGAGAATTAAGGGTAAGATCAATGAAAGCGATGGTATTGAAAAGGTTATGTAACCTTCAAGAGTGTCCGACGCCGCTGGAGCTTATGGAGCTGCCCGTTCCTGTTCCCGGTGATGGAGAGATTTTACTGAAAGTTTCAACATGCGGAGTTTGCCATACCGAACTTGATGAAAT
>JBAQEN010000685.1:0-2717 GCA_049286765.1 Methylococcaceae bacterium | reverse complement strand
GATAAATACTGGCCGATGAAGCTTTCATCTTTAAAATTTTGCATGGCGAAATGGAGCGTTTTATTCCAGTCACTGCCGGCAATATCAGGAAACCAGTGTCTGTCTTCGTCCGTAGGATCTTCGCAGATCCTGCGGATGTCTGTCATCATGGCAAAACCCAGCGCGTAAGGATTAATGCCGGAATAATATTTGCTGTCGAAAGCGGGTTGAAAGATGACGTTGGTATGTGATTGCAAAAATTCAATCATGAAGCCGTCTGTTACAAGGCCTTCCGCATAAAGCTGGTTAAGCAGCGTGTAATGCCAGAAAGTAGCCCAGCCTTCATTCATTACCTGAGTTTGCCGTTGGGGATAAAAATATTGTGCAATTTTACGCACAATGC
The DNA here is from genome assembly GCA_049286765.1 of Methylococcaceae bacterium. Lineage (GTDB taxonomy): Bacteria > Pseudomonadota > Gammaproteobacteria > Methylococcales > Methylomonadaceae > JAGXGJ01. Next base: position 2,335 of record JBAQEN010000685.1, on the reverse strand, counting down.
GCACGATTTCCCGTTGCCAGGGTTCCAGAAAGGGAGAGTTTTTTTCTATGAAATAGAGAATGTTTTCTTGAGGTTCTTTGGGGTATCGCCATTCTTTTTTGTTGCTGCGCAATACTTCTTTTGCAGGGATTGTCCGCCATAATTCATTAACTTGGGATTGCAGATACTCCTCGCGTACCTTTTGCTTGGCCTGTTCTTCCTGCATGGACAACCGGGATGGACGCTTGTAACGATCAACGCCAAAATTCCTTAATGCATGGCAAGAGTCAAGAATTTCTTCAACCTGTGCTTCCCCGTAACGTTCTTCACATTGCGCAATATAATTTTTGGCAAACAGCAGATAATCAATAATCGAATCAGCACTGGTCCAGGTGGTAAATAAGTAGTTATTTTTAAAAAAAGAATTATGCCCGTAAGCAGCATGTGCAATGACTAATGCCTGCATCGTCATACTGTTTTCTTCCATCAAATAGGCGATGCAGGGATCTGAATTGATGACGATTTCATAGGCCAAGCCCATTTGGCCTTTTTTATAGCGTGTTTGATTCGTGACAAATTCTTTGCCGAATGACCAGTGGCTGTAACCGATAGGCATACCGATAGACGCGTAAGCATCCATCATTTGTTCGGCTGTAATAATTTCGAGCTGAACTGGATAGGTGTCCAGGCCGAAATTTCCGGCAATGCGGGCAATTTCCTTATGATATTTTTCTATCAGCTCAAAAGTCCATTCCGATGTTTCCGACAGAGGTTTATTGTTCATGCGATCTTTTTCTCAAAAAGTTTTCGAAATACCGGATAAATATCTGTTAATGCTTCAATGCGCTGCATCGCAAAATTATTCCATTGATCTTTAATTGTTAAATATTCATACCAGAGATTCTGGTGTTTGTCCTTGGTAATCTCGATATAGGCATAATATTGCATATAGGGCATGATTTTTTCAGACAAGATTTTCGTGCATTCTTTTGAATCATTTTCCCAGTTGTCTCCATCTGAAGCTTGAGCGGCATAGATATTCCATTCTGCGGTAGGGAAACGCTGCTGAATGATTGCGCTCATGAGATTGAGTGCGCTGGAAACCACCGTACCCCCGGTTTCCCTTGAATAAAAAAAAGTGTCCTCATCAACTTCATGAGCCTCTGTGTGGTGAGAAATGAAAACTACGTTAATTTTGTCATAGGTCTTCATAAGAAAAAGATACAACAGCATGAAAAAACGTTTGGCTATGTCTTTTTCATCAGGTCCCATGGAACCGGAGATATCCATGATGCAAAACATGACAGCTTGAGTAATCGGTTTTGGCCGGTCAATACGGTTGTCAAATCTTAAATCAAAAGTATCGATAAAAGGAATATTCGCTATTTTTTCCTTGAGCTGTTCAATTTCTTTATGCAGCATGATGACAACAGTGTCTGATTCATCATAATGTTTGAGTAGATCCTCCAGTTGTTTTTCAGCTTCTATCAAGCTGTCGGTATACGGTGCACGCAAGGCGATTCTGCGTCCTAATGCGTTTCGTAACGAACGAATGACGTTGATATTCGTTGGTATGCCCGTATTGGTATGTCCGGCACGGACTTTTTTTGTCTCATTGAGCGTAGCCAATTTGGTTTTTATCAGATTGGGCAGCTCAAGATCCTCAAAAAAGAAATTGAGGAATTCTTCACGTGTCAGTTCAAAAATAAATTCATCCTGGCCTTCACCACTGTCAGAGGCTTGATTACCCCGCCCGGAGCTATCTTCAGGTCTGGCGATTTTGTCGCCTTGTTGAAATTCTTTGTTGCCCGGGTGGACGCGTTCACGATATCCCCCTTTACCGTGGTGAAAAAAAGGTTCAGATGTATCTTTAGCCGGGATGGAGATTTTTTCGCCTTTGTCCAGATCAGTCACGCTACGTTTATTTATTGCATCGGCAACTGCTTTTTTAATTTGCGAGCGAAAACGATGTATAAATTTTTGCCTGTTAACAGCACTTTTGTTTTTCCCATTCAGTCGTCTGTCTACGATTTGAATCACTCTGTTCACCACGGGTTAAGAAGATTTACGTACTCTCAAATACCATTCGCTGAGTAAACGCACTTGTTTTTCGGTATAGCCTTTTTCCACCATACGATCAATAAATTCCTCGTGCTTTTTCTGGTCGTCAGGTGATGCTTTGGCATTAAATGAAATGACTGGCAACAAATCTTCAGTAGTTGAGAACATTTTCTTTTCAATGACTACGCGCAGTTTTTCATAACTGGTCCAGGCAGGATTCTTGCCTTCATGTTTTGCGCGGGCGCGTAATACGAAATTGACGATTTCATTACGGAAATCCTTCGGATTACTGATG
>JBAQEN010000684.1:0-2883 GCA_049286765.1 Methylococcaceae bacterium | reverse complement strand
TTGATGCTGATTTTCTATGTCGTCTTCGCCTCGGTCGACATCAATCCAGTGCTGGTAGCCATTATTGCCTTCGGAATGAATTTTGCCGCCTACGTGTCCGAGATCTTCAGAACCGGCATAGAAGGGGTTGATAAAGGCCAGACCGAGGCAGGCATCGCGATGGGCTTTACCAAATTAAAGACATTCCTTTTCATCGTTCTCCCGCAGACCGTGCAGCGAATTTTGCCGGTTTACAAAGGTGAATTCATCTCCCTGGTCAAGATGACGTCGATCGTCGGCTACATTGCAGTACAGGATTTGACAAAGGCCAGCGATATCATCCGCAGCCGCACCTTTGATGCTTTCTTTCCGCTAATCATGATCGCAATTCTGTATTTCGCAATATCGTGGATTCTGATGCAGTCACTGGATTATCTTGAGCGGATTACCGACCCGAAACACAAACGGCGCATGGTGAGTAAGGCATGATAAAAGTTGAACATTTGTCAAAAAAATTTGATGACCTGGTCGTACTGAAAGACATCACCACTGAAATAAAAACAGGTGAGGTTGTCTCCATCATCGGCCCTTCCGGAACCGGCAAAAGTACCCTTCTCCGATGTCTTAACTTACTTGACTATCCTAGCGGGGGGGCGATCCATATAGACGGCGTCGATGTGCTTGATAAGAAGACCGATGTGGCCAAAATACGTCAGAAAATGAATATGGTGTTTCAATCGTTTAATCTTTTTTCCCACCTGTCCGTGCTGGAAAACCTGACCATCGGGCCGATCAAGCTGAGGGGTATGAGCAAAGAAGCTGCGCTGCAAAAAGCCATGGAGCTACTGCGGCTGGTAGGGCTGGCCGAGAAAGCCGACAAATTTCCGGACGAGCTTTCCGGCGGCCAAAAACAGCGTGTGGCGATTGCGCGCTGCCTGGCCATGGAGCCGGACATCATCCTGTTTGACGAGCCCACTTCGGCTCTTGATCCCACCATGGTCAGTGAAGTGCTATCGGTCATCCGCCGCCTTGCCAGGGAGGGTATGACTATGATGATTGTTACCCATGAAATGGATTTTGCCCGTGACGTATCAAACCGGGTATTATATATGGACGAAGGGATTATCTACGAAGAAGGTCCTCCGGAACAGATTTTTGAGCACCCGAAAGGGGAAAAGACCCGAGCGTTCATCCAAAGAATTCGCAGTTATACCTGTCGCATCAGTTCGCCTGATTATGACCTGTATGCCATGAATGCCGAAATCGAGGCGTTTTGTGAAAAACAAATCCTGCCCAAGAAAACCAGAAACAATTTGCTGTTGCTGGTTGAAGAATTGCTGCAAATCTATACTCCGTATCTGCCCACTACCGTTCTTGATTTGACCATTGCCTATTCGGAAAAGAGCGAGCGCCTGAAGATCGTCTGTGAAAGTTCTGGAGAGGCGGCAAACCCGTTTGATAGCGACAACTTATCGGACGATGATCTGGGGCTGGCGATCATAAAAAATTTGACCGAAAACATTGACTACCAGTGGCTCAACGGCAAAAACAGATTACAATTTCTGCTTAAAACTAACCAACCATAAAGATAACATTCATGGATTTGCAAACAAGAATTGAAAATAATGCCATCGTTGTATCGATCAGCGGCAGGCTCGATGCGGTGACTGCGCCAAAGTATGAAAAAAGCATTCGGGAATTGATTGATAGCGGACATATTTACATTGTGGTCGACTTTGAACAACTTGACTACATCAGCAGCGCCGGCTTGCGAGGACTCTTACTGATGGCCAAGCTACTGAATGCGAAAGGCGGCCGGGCATGTTTGGCGAACGTCAAGGGAAACGTCCAGTCGGTATTCGATATGTGCGGTTTCAACGCCGTATTCAAGATGGGAAATTCTGTCGCTGAAGCGCTTACCATGCTCGTCTGAATAAAGATTTTCCGGAGAAGCTTTAATCCGAAGTCTGATGATGCAAGCGCTTGAGCAACACAATCAGATTGCCAGTACCGTCGTAATCAGCATGAACATCGTCCATCAGCTTCTTGACCATATGCACCCCGAGACCGCCGATCGGGCGTTCGTTAATGTCCAGATCCAGGTTGGGGCTAGGGGCTTGCAGGAAAGGGTCAAAGCGGGGGGCATCATCCTTCAGTAGAATTTCCAGCCATTCGTCCGATATACTTATTTGGACATGGATAAACCGATCAGCGGCACCCTTGAGACCGTGAAGAATGGTGTTGGTTATCAACTCTTCCAGACACAAATTGGCGAAGAAAGCCAGATTGCGATCGGGTAGAGCCTTATTGACAGCCTCAGCAAGTTTTTCGATTTCTTCGAGTCGGGTAGGCACCTGGTAATCCAGCAACACCTTCTTGTCATGCCCGCAAAGGAGGTTTTCCATGAATTTGGTTTCCTGAATCTGGGTAGGTTTGTTAGATTTGACCATATTAATACCCGAATCTCAAAAAAGTATTTTAACCCTTGTGCATCAGATTTCTTATACGTTTTTGGCCCTTCTGATAAAACCCTGTGATTAAGTGCCAAGAAAAGGCGTTTGTAGCGAAAGTAAAAACTGATAACTGTCTTTATGAAATCCCCTTCAAAGCTCGCCGTCAAAGCATCGATCTTTGGGCTAATTACCATTTTTTCTCATACGGAAGATTAGAGGATTTATCAGACAGATTCATTTGGAAACGTCCAATCCTGTTTTACAACGAGGAAAGGTTGCACCAATCGTTAGGGTATACAACGCCGGATGTGGTGTATCAGGCAGGAACTGGCGGCGGCGCGAAGATTGTGGATAAATTTGGCTGCGCTTGGGAGAATTGGGACAGCACCATTCAGCTGTAATGTAAACAGGGCTCTATCTTAAACCTGATGAATATTTGTCTGGACAGAGG
>JBAQEN010000683.1:0-2621 GCA_049286765.1 Methylococcaceae bacterium | reverse complement strand
TTACTGGATGACTATATCAACTTGTTTCAGGCGCTGGCTCAGAAGCATGGCTGCTATATTCAGCCGGGTACATTTCCGGTAAAAATGACCGACGGCAGCTACCGCAACCGCGCTTATCTGTTCATGCCGAACGGCCATTTTGATTACCAGGACAAACTGATGATGACCCGTTTTGAAAACGAGCAATGGCTGATTAAAGGCGGCAAGGAATTAAAGTGCTTTGATACCGAATATGGGAAAATTGCTATTAGTATCTGCTATGACAGTGAATTTCCGCTGCTGGCAAGAAAGCAGGCTGAAGCCGGGTGCCTGTTGATTCTAGTGCCCAGTTGTACCGACACACTCGCCGGTTATCATCGCGTTAAAATAGGCTGTCAAGCCAGAGCCTTGGAAAATCAGTGCTATGTTGTTCAGGCATCGCTGGTGGGTAATGCCGCGTGGTCGGAAGCGGTTGATGTTAATGTTGGAGCTGCGGCTGTTTACACACCCGTAGATAGGGGTTTTCCTGATGATGGCATCTTATCGGCTGGCACAATCAACGCTGTGCAATGGGTCTTTGCAGAAATTTCGCCAAGCGACTGTGCAAAGGTTCGGGAGCAAGGGCAGGTCTTCAATTACAGGGATTGGCCATTGCAATATACCCATATTGGTAACACGTGCAACGAATAATGCAGACAGTTGAAATACCGCTTCCGTTCGTATTGCAATCCTCGGCTTCCTTCAAGAGGATTGTTATAGAATAAATTTGCCGAAATTATCGGGACATATTCTCTAGTTAAATATTGACTCAAAAGAAAAGCCGTTTAAATGGAGAATTTCTTTTAATCTTTTCAATGCGTCCATTTGAATTTGCCTAACGCGCTCCCTGGTTACCCCCAACTCTTGAGCTACCTGCTCAAGAGTTGCATCTTGATAGCCACAAATACCATAGCGACGGCAAATAACTTCCCGCTGTTTTTCAGGAAGTTCAAATACCCAACCGCTGATATTTTGTTTAATACTGCTTACCTGTATTTGTTCATCATGCGGCATATCTTCGGCATCCGAAATTGATTCAACCAATGGATTATCAATATCCCTGCAACCCGGCAAATCAACAGAAGTTACCCGCTCATTGAGTTTAAGCATTTTTTCAACTTTCTCTACCGGTTTATCCATATAATATGCTATATCTTGGGCGCTGGGCTCATGATCCAGTGTTTGTATCAAAAAGCGCTGAGCCTTAAGGTAAGTATTCATTTCTTTGACAATATGAATCGGCAATCGAATGGTTCGCGTCTGATCCATTATTGCCCGTTCAATATTCTGCCTGATCCACCAAGTCGCATAGGTTGAAAATCTGAAACCCCTTTCAGGATCAAATTTTTCAACAGCACGAATTAAACCCAAATTACCTTCCTCAATTAAGTCCAGAAGTGGCAATCCTCTATTTAAGTAACGATAGGAAATTTTAACTACCAAACGCAAGTTACTTTCGATCATTATCTTACGAGCCTCCATGTCGCCCTGCTGCGAAAGGAAACCATAAGTTTTTTCCTGATCGGCAGTCAGTAATTTTGATCTTCCCAGTTCATTCAAATAGGCGCGGGTCGCATCAAACTCAGTAGTATTATGTATTTTGGAAGCTAAAACATCCAGTTTTTCGCTTATTACGGCGGTGACGTCAAGTTCTTCGCTTAAAGACAAATCTTCATCGTATAGCATAACTATTTCATCGTCAGATGGTTCGATTAATGGGTCATTCATATTAATTCCTTGGTTAATTAATCAAAGCCGGACGGTCTGATTACCTTATCGGCAAAAGTTTAAGTGGATTGACTGGATTTCCGTTTTTTCTTATTTCAAAATGCAATGAAGTTCGTTTGCTGCTCACTTTCCCAACTTCAGCAACAACCTGGCCTTTTTTAACTTGCTGCCCTTCTTTTACCAGCAAACGACGATTATTTGCATAAGCGCTTAGATACGCCTTATTGTGTTTGATAATAAGCAGCTGGCCAAAGCCAATCAAGCCCTGCCCGCAGTAAACCACTTCTCCCGCTTCAGTAGCGCTGACTGATTGTCCTAGTTTTCCGGCTATGTCAATTCCTTTATTATACGCTGGAGAAAAACTTTTTAGCACTCTGCCCTCAACTGGCCAGGCAAAGTTTAACTCAGATTTCTTTTTATTATCAATTGAAACTATTGATTTTTGTTGTTTATTTGTGTTTTCGATAGCGACAAGGTTAATCTTCGGGTTTTTATACTGCCTTCTATTTTCCAATTTCTTTTTGTCAGCGGGGGAATTGACGGCTTTTTTTGGCCGAGTGCTTACTTTTTCTGCATCTTTTCTTTGCTGTTTCTCATCTCTATATTCACCAGCAATATCAGGATTGAAAAATTTAATCTTGTCCCCCACCATTACTTTATAGGGCGGCGAGATATGGTTCCAGAGAGCCAGACGCTGATAACCATAACCGGAACTCAAACCGATGGAATAAAGGGTTTCTCCGGTTTTTACCAGATGAAATTTTGTCGTATCTTCAATAACAGTCTGGTTACCCTTGGGAATATCCTGGGTGCCTTTAGGAATATCCTGATTAGCTTTGCCAGAATCCGGGGCACTCTTGTTAAGGCTTTGTTCC
>JBAQEN010000682.1:0-4420 GCA_049286765.1 Methylococcaceae bacterium | reverse complement strand
TAGTAACCAGTCCTCAGGGTACGACGGCCTCCCATTGAATCGTTAAAGCTTACTTGATCTCTTTGTCCAATATTTATTTTAAATTTAATCATACAAGGGTACGCTGCGCGTACCTTTCTTAAATCTGATTAACTCGGAATGTTTTGAAAATGCTACGAGGTGCGTACCTTACAATGCCTGCTCAGAATGAACTCCCGGATCGGAATTTCACATTTACGGCTGCATTATCCAATTTTTAATTAATTGTGCTCGAACTAAAGACAGGGGCTGGCCGGTCATTTAAAATAAACGGCGGCTTGAAACGTATCGCCGGTAAACTTCTCGTTTAGGATAGCCGCTTACTGTTCTTTGAGTTGCTTCTCCGGGAAGGGGGATTTCCTGTCCCCCGTTTGTTTAAGTCCGGCTTCTCTAAAAGTGTGACTTCTCAATTGATTTAAAGGAAAAAGCAATGAAATCCGATATTAAAATATGGGCCGTGGTTGTTCTCACGAGCTTTCTTATCATTGGTTGTTCGAGTATACGCGCGAGGACTGAAACCCCCGATAAGGAATGGACAGTTTATCCCGGCATTCAGCAGGACGTAAAAGAGACGGGTGAACTATTCGGCGGTGAGCGTTCGGAACCGGATTGGATCAAGGGGGTAATAGCCGCCATCCTTATCGCCGACCTGCCTTTCTCGGCCGTCTTCGATACGTTTGCGGCGCCCTATGATCTATATAAGATTTACACCCCGAAGAAGACAGCGAATCATCGAGACAGCCTTCAGCGCGATAATGTGCGCTAATTTATAGGATGCTGCCGACGTAAGGAGGCAACATCGATCGTGATTGATGCGCTTCACTGAGTTCAGTACATCCTATCGAGATTATAACGCAGGATGTATACTCGATCTGGTAGGCAAGGGACCGTCATCCTATGACGGATTCCGGCTTTCGCCTCTACTTATTCACGTCATTCACGCTGTTCTCAACCCAGAATATGGTTATTTGCGTTCAGCGTTTCTTCTAAAGTTCTCTTCAAAGTGACTTCAAAGCTTTTCATTCCTCGAGGGTTGTAATCGTATTTGATATAGCGAATATGACGAAGATCAAATGGCACGTCATCAGCGTTTTGAGTTATCAAAATGATGGGCTTTCCGATAGTATGAGCCATTCCTATTTCGTAAAAAACATTAGGATTTCGGTCTGTACACTCCGCAATGACAATACGTGCAGCGCAGATAGCTGACCAAACGTCTTCCATTACAGAATTTGCCGTAAAAAAATCATCACCACGGACGACTTTTAGCTTCGCTTGTTCAACTACTATCTTGATGTGGTCTTCATATATAGGTTTAAGCTCTTCTTTAAATGGCATGGCCATGAAGACATCGAAAACACTGGTTCTGAACCATTTTGGCTTGCCAAAAAAAGGCTTGATCGATATGCTTTTCCCTGGCTCATTCGCAACTAATTCCTTCAAACTGATGCCAAGCGTAGTTTGAATACGGGGCCAAGAACGTGATAAGGATATCTTTCTTGGGGATTCCTCATTATCCACATCAATCAATCCGGCATCAACAAGATCCAAAATGACACGATCAAGCTTATATCCAATAAATGTTGTAGAATGATGCTCGGGGAATAAGTGTTTCAGAGTAGCCCAATCAGTAACTTTCCCCTCACGAACAGCCAACAGAATCATCCGCGCTAATAAGTCAGAAGGGATGGAATTAATATCTTGCAGTGCCTTTCGCTCATCTGAGGATAGAACGGGCTCCTCATACCCAATAATCGTTCTTTCTTCTTCACAATAGTAACAGAAATCCCAGTCTGGAGCCATTGTATGACGACCTGAAGGGCACAGGCGACCTTTATTAGATAATGCACTTGCCATTTTCTTTCCTAGTTAATCATAACGAAGTAAAGCCGCTGTAGTCACTGTCTGAATAGAGTTCTGTATAATTGTTTATACATTTCAAAGGCGAATCTCCGATTAGAATAATATCTCCTGAAAAGAGATGATGTTTTATCCTTTACCAATTCACCGTTTAGAAGTGTGCCGTTACGAGAATGTAGATCAGCCTTAGGTAATAGCTTTATCGTTGCCCGACATTATGTCTAACACAAAGCATTTATCCCAAATAATACAGCCAAAGCTTCAACCCTGTCAAAATCAGGCCTAGCCTGATAAACCCCGCTCATAGCCAACTCCGGCTGCATGCCGCGCACGAATAAATAGCGCACGCCGCCAAAATGGGTTTCATAGTCATAATCGGGCAGGCGGTTTTGCAAATAGCGATGCAACACCACGGTATAAATCCAGTATTGCAGGCCGTAATTATGTTCGCGCATCGCGTGGATTAGGGTTTCGGGGTAGTAATCCGGCAGGCCGTTGGTTTTATAGTCCATGACATAATAAAGCCCCTTGTATTCACAGATAAGATCTATAAATCCGGTCAGATAACCGCACATCTGCTTGCTGGTTAAGGGCTGAAATGCCGGCGTGTCCTGCAAAACAAGATTGATTTGATTCGCATCCATAGCCTGCATCGATAAATAAAACGGCATTTCTTTTAAACACCGGTTTTCCGGCAGATTCATCAGGCAAAAATTAGCATCCGCGTCAGATAGCGGTGTCGCGACAACGGCTTGCAAAAGCGCATCAATCATTTCCGGCTGCTCCAGTTTTAAACCGTAACGCTGGCAGGTTTTATCCCGTTGCACAGAAATATCCTTACGCTTTGCCAGATCGATAAAGACATTATTTTCTAGTAAATCATGCACGACATTACCGGTATGCGCGCCTCTAGGTAATTCCATCGGCGCTTGATCAGGCTTATCCTGTTGCTCCCTCGCCTTGTCTTCGGGCAGTTCAGGTGTTTTATCCAGGCTTAATGCCGATAAAGCGGTATAACTGCTCATTTGCCAGTGGGTATACAAAGATCTTTTGCGTTTTTTTGCACGATATTCAGCGTGTGCAACTGTTTTTTGATAGATGCCGGTTATTACATTTGGCACATCCAGTAATCGATAGTCAAATGCGTGTTCAGCCTGATCTTTAAACCCTTGCAATATGGCTTGTTGCCGGCAGAAATCAGCGTCTGCAAAACCAAGCAGCCAGGCCATCGCGGAATCATTGGCTGCTTTCTCGGAACGCACATCAGCCCAGGCGATATAACAGCGGAATTTTGCGCGTGTCACTGCCACATAAAACACCCGCAAATCTTCCGCCAATTCTTCTTTTAATGCCTGGGCGCGGTACCGTTCAAAATCTTCCGACCCTAAATCGACTATCATGCGGCCTGGGCTCCCAAGTTCCTGCATGGGAAAGTGGCATTTAATCAGCGATTTTTCGTTATTTAATCGGTTGCTACGCTGCCAAAGACAGGGACAGAATACTATCGGATATTCCAGCCCTTTGGACCGGTGCATCGTGACAATCTTGAGCGCATTATCATCACTTTCAAGGCGCAACTGCTGGTTTTCCGCGCTGCTTTTGTCCCGGTCAGCCTTGGTAATGGCAGTTCGCAGCCAGTCCAGGGTTTTATTGATGCCTAAATGCTCATCAACAGCCGCCTGTTGTAACAGTTCGATTAAATGAGTCAGATTGGTCAACCGTCTTTCAGCCATCAGCGTTTTTGACACGCTCGCCCGGATTTTTTCCTGTGTCAGCAAGCGTTGCATCATCGCCATTAAACCGGTTTGCTGCCAGTCCTGAAAATAACTCGAGAATCTGGACATGCAGCTGTCTATCGCCGTCTCGTTATTGATCAGCTGATAGAAGGATTGCCCATCAAGATCAAACCAGTCCAATGTCAACGCCTGTTTAAGCAAGCTGTTATCTCGGGGGCTAGCTACGGCCTGTAACAGAATGTATAAATCAGCCGCCTCCTGTGAGGCAAAAACGGACTCTGTGCTGTTTATTACCGAAGGCACGCCGGCACTGCGTAATGCTGCTTGGTAATCTCTGGCCTGGCTGTTTGTTCTTACCAGGACGGCAATGTCTTTGGGTTGTAGGGCCCGGTTATCCGGTTGAAGCGTGTAGTCAGCGGTCAATAAATTGACCACTTCATTGACGACAGCGAAGCGGATTGCGTCCGCTGCATCCTTGCGGTCAGGCCGCCAATAGCCTGTTTTGCTGTCGCTTTCCGGCAACTGCCAGAGCGTCATAGGGGCGATGGCTTGCCCTGCAAAATGCAAGGCGCCATCTTTAGCAGATTTGGCGGGTTCGACATCGTGAAACCCCAGGTCTTCCAGCAAGAATGCCCGGTCTCTTTGAAATAAGGCGTTCACCGCATCGACCAGTTGCGGGTGAGAGCGCCAGTTTTTGCCCAAAGTAAATTTATGCTCCGCCTGTTTTTGCGCGTCCAGATAAGAATAAATATCAGCGCCCCGGAATTTGTAAATCGCCTGCTTGGGGTCGCCGATCAGATACAAAT
>JBAQEN010000681.1:0-3077 GCA_049286765.1 Methylococcaceae bacterium | reverse complement strand
GCTAAAAAAGTGAAAATAAGGGTAGCAAAGGTGCAGTGTTGTTTAGGTGCAGGATAGCGAAGATCGTGTTATGAATGAAGTCAGCCGTTTTACGAAAATTAACCGGCGCCGGTTTTATCTTGATGATGTAATTGGATCAACGGGTACAGTGGGTCAGCAAACTGATCAGGGTATAAACGCGAAATATTCTTATGGTAGCGGCAGGAAATTCAAAGGGTGTTGCTGAGCTGAGTCCAATTTGCTATTTACATAATTTGGGGTATATTGATCAAGCGTTTTAGCTAAGAAAGAGGGGGTTAGTATTATGGACAAATTAAAAATGATGTTAATGATTGTCGCTGGATTTGTACTTATCTATTCGATTTTTGTTTTTCTTCCTATGCTCTTCACCTATATGTCTTCAGGTGATGTTCGGCCGCCGGAGTACGAACATAAATATTGATACTTTCGAATATACTTTTCACCTGCATATCTTCAACTGATGTTTGGCCTTGATATGGCCCGTTGAATAGTTGTTTGAGCTGGTTGGGGAGGGGAATATTGGAATTTGATAGGGTAGGCAATATTCACGAATAGCTTCGGTGGGATCGGGTATTTTGAGCGGGATTAGTCAACTGTATATCTGCATGACAGCAAAGGCGTCAAGATCCTCTACGGCGGCGACTGTTCGCCGTATCAGTTCAAGATTACTCGCCAAATCCATCATGCCTCCGATCGCAAGCGTTACCAGCATGGCTTCGAAGGGATAAATAAGATGGGCGCGATATCTTGGCAATTGACTTGCCATATCAATCCCTGCGGCGCCATTGTTCATGAGTATCCGGACATAATTTGAAAGAAGGCGTGCTTCGTGAAGCCGCCGGGTTACGGGGTCGAGCGCTGTGGCCAAGAAATAAGCGACATCGCTGATTCCCTCCCCGGTACGCACAAGCTGCCAATCGAGAAACCCCGGCTGGGATTTATGCCAGAAAAGATTGCCGGGATGACAATCATGATGAACAAGTGTTTGTGGGCCTTCCGAAAGAAAGCGCATTGCTCTGCGACGATGATGGGCATAATGAATAGCCGGGGCGTGAAGATGTGAGGGAATGAGGCTGCCGGCCCGGCGTAATCCTCGCTTCATTAAGGGCACAGCAAAAGCCGTTCCCAGTAGATCTTCCAGTCGCCGGACAGGATTAGCTAGCCAGCGATAGCGCAGAGAGGGAGTGGCTTTATTCCAGAAATGAGCATGAAAGTAAGCCAGCTGCTCGACAATCAAGGCCGCTTGAGCGGAAGTCAACGCATCGCCTGAAGATCCAGGACTTGCGCCAAATTCTGTTACATCTGTTAGAACCAGTGTCGATCCCCAGCCGAACTTGCTTTGCGCCGCCAGGATGGCAGGCCGGCTTATCGGTATGGAGTCAGTAATTTCATTATAAAAACGCACTTCGGTATGAAGCAGCCGTGGTAAAGCCGTAATCCACCTTGCCCGCCAGGCCATCGATGGAAGTTTCACAAACCAGCGTCGAGGGAAAGTTTCGGGTCCGTTGTGCTCGACAGTGATGCGAACCCTCGTTGTCGTGCCAATATCGACGGAAACGATATCAACCTTAGAAACGATCATATCAATTGAATGGCTATCAACGATTCGTTGAGCCCAGTCAACTGTCAATCCATTGGGGCTGTATACGATTATATTTTGCTTCATTTTTTTGTGCCCATTTTTCTTGCGCTTATCTTTTAAGAATGTCACTTTATTATGTAAGGGAATTTCAAAAGCGGTATTTGAAGCTTTAGGTTTTACGTTTAACATCCAAAATATTAGGTAATTGGTTTATTTTATTCAGTACTTGACTTAATTGACTAGTATTTTCGACTTGAATGGTCAAATTAAGAATGGCTGAAAAATCAGGGTGTGTATCTAATAGCGCATTAATTATATGAATTTTAGACTGCACTAAAATCTGCGAAACGTCATTTAGTAAATTCTGTGCGCTAAAGGCATGTATAACAATAGGCACAGCGTGGCTGTACTTTTGCGTACCCCAGGCTACTGAAATAAGTTGGTTCTGTTTTTCCGGGCTAAGGTGCAAGATGTTTTCACAATCTTTACGATGAATCATAATTCCTTTCTTATGGGAAATATAACCAATAATGTCATCACCCTGCACTGGCATACAACAATGGGCAAAAGAAGTCAGCACATTATCAATCCCATCGACAGAAACAATTGATTTAGTAACCGGAGTACTGGCCGGGGATGTGATTAATCGTGTCTCTAGAGACGCTTCCAGTTCGGGTATCTTAAAAAACGCTGCAAGTTGACGGCTATTGATGTCGCTTCGGCCAATAGCTTCGAGTAAAGTATCGGTATCGGGTTGTTTAAAATGTTTGGCCAACTCGGTCAGGTTAAGCGTTTTTAGCCCCAGCCGCTGGCTTTCTTTGTCAAGAATTGCTTTTCCCCTTGCAATATTCTCGGTTTGTTGCTGATTTTTAAACCAGCTTTTCACTCTGCTGATGGCGCGTGATGATTTCAAATAGCCTAAATTGGGATCTATCCAGTTATGATTAGGGCCTCCATCTTTGGCGGTTAAAATTTCTACCTGCTCACCGGATTTTAATGCATAGGTCAAGGGTACAATTCTGCCGTTAACTTTTGCGCCACGGCAACGATGCCCGATTTCGGAATGAATAGCATATGCAAAATCCAGCGGTGTGGCCCCTTTAACCAAATCAATCAGTTTTCCTGCAGGCGTTAAAACATAGACCCTGTCGTTAAATAATTCACTGCGGAAATCATCGCTTAATGTGTCATCGCTGATTTTTTCTTCCAGCAACTTGCGTAAGGTGGCAACGCTTTTTTCAACTACCGCATTTTGTTTGCCGCCCTCCTTATAAGACCAGTGCGCAGCGACGCCGAGTTCGGCAAAATCATGCATATCCTGAGTGCGAATCTGTACCTCGATACGATTACCTTGCGCATCCAAAATAACGGTATGGAGTGATTGATAACCGTTTTCCTTGGGGTTGGCAATGTAATCATCAAATTCTTTGGGAATGTATTGCCATAGGCTGTGAACAATACCTAAAACGGTATA
>JBAQEN010000680.1:0-1585 GCA_049286765.1 Methylococcaceae bacterium | reverse complement strand
AGTTCCTTGAGTTGCGGGCTCCGCGGATGGCGCGGGCGGAAAGCTTGTAGTACGAAACCAGATCCATGGATTATTGCAACTTATTGAAACGCATCACTATTTTTGATTTAGGGTGTTAAACTCCGGTTGCTGTATGGCACACGGCACAGATACCTATAGAGCCAAAGAAATAGAAGGGCGTCTAACAACAGGCTGAAGCTGACGGCTCACTTGGCGATCGTCGTGAGTGCCCGCAGCTTAGCCTGAGCGTTGGGCAGACATACGGTAATGTTGAAAGGGGAGGGGAGCTTGAAATTTTCGCCATGATGTGTAGGATAATGTGTAGATATGTTTGGGAGGGCGAAAATGCCGACGAATCTTCATATTGATTCAGGATTGCTCGAGCAGGCACAGCGACTTGGCAATCATCGTACGAAACGCGAGACGGTGAATGAAGCGTTGCGCGAGTACATCCAGTATCGGAAAAGGGTGGAGGCGACAGAGGGTTTCGGGACGATCGATTTCGACCCCGATTACGACTATAAAAAGATGCGGAACGCCCGGTGATCGTTGTCGACACCTCGGTTTGGTCCCTGGCGTTCCGTCGGCGCAGTTGGCCCAATGGAGTTATGCCCGGAGTCGTAAAACTGCTTCAGAAATTAACCAAAGAGAAGCAGCAGGTTGTCGTACCCGGCATCGTTCTTCAGGAGCTATTATCTGGCGTTAAAGACCCCGCACAAGGGGAGCGGATCAAGGAATTAATGGAAGGGTATCCTCTAATTTTGGCAACCAAAGAGCAATATATCGAGGCATCAAACATATCGAATGTATGCAGAAAGGCTGGTATATCAGCCGCGACGATAGATTGTCTTATTGCGGCCCAGTGCATCATGCTCAATGGGGTACTTCTAACCCTAGATGATGATTTCAAACGAATATCAGGATGTTGCGGATTACGGCTATATCCGATCCAAATCGATTAATTTGGCGCCGCTGATGCGGCGCTTTTTAATTATGCTGCCCAACAACAGGCTGAAGCTGACGGCTCCTGCGGTTCATGCTTCTTGCTTGACGGTGGCGAGTGTTTTGGCCGGGGGCAAGAAGCATGCCCCTCGGCCCGCAGCTTAGCCTGAGCGTTAGGCGCAATTTACCGAGGCAAGCATGAAAAGTATATTGTTCACATCATTTGTAGTCCTGGCGCTATTTTCAGGGGTGGTAAAAGCCCAAGATAATATTGAAAAAAAGAAAATCGATTTTTTAATATCCTCAATCGAGAATATAAAAGGGGCGAAATTTATTAGAAATGGCAAAGAGCATGATGGGAAGGAAGCCGCAGAGCATTTACGAATGAAACTTCAAAAAGCTGGTGGTAAGGTCCAAACCGCTGATGATTTTATTAGGCTATGCGCTTCAAAATCTATTATGTCAGGAAAACCATATATGATCAGATCAACTGATGGGAAAACCATAAAATCAGAACAATATTTCCGAAAGAAGTTAAAGGAATATAATTCAACCGAAAAGTAAATGCGCCTAACAACAGGCTGAAGCTGACGGCTGCCCTGCGGGAGATCATGAGGCCCCGCAGCTTAGCCTGAGCGTTAGG